>JAFZFY010000272.1 GCA_017555665.1 Pseudomonadota bacterium
AGGCGCGCCCGCGCGAAATCAGTCACACGGCGTATCAGTGCACCTTCTGGAGATGAAGCGTCGCATAGAAAAAGCCGCACGTCATCACGAAGACGAGCACCATGCCTCCGGCGATCGCGATATGATGGTATGCCGTCAGCATGCCGACCGCGCACGCGACAAAACATACGGTTGCGATGATGAGAAAGACTGCCAGATTGCTGATATGATGATGCATCACGGTTCTCCTTTTGGCGCGACATGCGTCGGATGCGTTTTATGCCGCAACCGCCCTTGCGTCAAATTTTTGCCGCGATGCCGTGCAGAACGCGCCGCTTCCCTATCGGCGCCATTTCGGATATACTAGCGCGTATCCGCGCAGAACGCGCGCATCGGGGTGAGACCATGAATCAGAACACACTTCCACCGCTCCCGGACGATCTCGATATCGAGCGCGCCCGTCTTTCCAACGGCATGCGCGTGCTGCTGTGCAGGCGGCCGCAGCTGCACCGGACCTGCATCCTTCTCAATGTCGCATCCGGCTGCCGTGACGAGCACGCGCCCGGAACGGCGCACATGCTGGAGCACATTATTTTCAGGGGGTCGAAGACATATCCGAGCCTTCGCCAGATGTCGCAGGCGTTCGAGGATCACGGTGCCGATTTCAACGCATACACGGCCCGCGAGGTGACGAGTTTCGACGTGTCGATGCCCTCGGAGTCGTTCGAGCCCGTCGTCCGGATCCTCGGCGAAGTCCTCAGCGAGCCCAAGCTGAGCGGGATCGCGGCCGAGCGGGATATCATCCGGGAGGAGATCCTGGCGGATTACGATGCGGACAAGTCGCTGATCAACGTGGACGACCTGCTCGTCTCGCTATTTTACGGCGATGCGGGCCACCCGATCGCGGGCGATCCAGACGATCTCTCGCGGATCACGAAGCAGGAAGTCGTCGATTTTTTCAACGCCCATTATGCCGCGCCGAACATGCTTCTCGTCATTGCGGGGCCGATCGGCACGCACGCCGAGACGCTGCGCGTATTAGAGGAGGCATTCCGCCCGCTCCCGACCGAGTTCCACCCGTGGCCGCGCCGGGAGATGCCGGCGATCTACCTGAACGCGCTGAGCGCCGGCCCGCGCCCCGCCCCCGGCCTTCACATCAAGCGATACGACGGCGCGACGCAGAGCGAGATCCTTCTGGGGTTCCTGTGCCCCGACACGTCGCATGCGGTCTTCGCGCCGCTGGAGATGCTCGTCCGCGTGCTCGACGACGGCATGGCATCACGGCTTTCGCGCAAGCTCGTCGAAGACCTCGCGCTCGTGTATGACGCGGAGGCGTTCCTGAGCACGACGGCCGAAACGACGCTCATGCAGATCCGCGCCTCGTGCCGCCACCGCCGCGCGCCCAAAGTCATCGAGGCGATCTACGCCATCCTGGGCGAACTCGCGGACGCGGAGATCACGCCTGCGGAGCTCGAACGGATCCGGCGGCGCGTGATCTGGGAGCACACGGGTCTCACGGACGGCATGCCCCAGCTCGCGCAGTGGCTCAGCTCCATGTCGCTTCAAGGCCTCCCGTGCGACATCCGCGCGCGCTGCGGCCAGCTCCTCGGTGTCACGGCGGCGCAGATCCGCGAATGCGCCGGCATGCTCCTCAACAGACAGCCGCATATCACCGCGATTGTGGGCGACATCACGGACAAACTGGCCCAGGATATACGGAAAGTCATGCAGGACTGCCTCCACACCGAAGTCGGCCTAACGCTTAAATGATACGGCTTCCGGCGCGTCTCTTTTCTGGGAAAGCCTCCTGTTGCTTCGCAACACGGAGGCTTTTTTGCGCTATTCGCTGACGCGAATACGCGCAAAAATAACGGCGGCAGAGCCGTCAACCCCTCCGTGACCAGGCCGCATGACGGCGGTCAAGCGTCCCCCAGGCTCACCTTGCCGCCAGACTCGGGGCGACGTGCCGGCCATCTTTTCCACGCAAAGACGTTTTCATGAGTTCCAACTTGTGCAAAAATAGAGTGTGTAGTAAAAGATATGTTATTTTAGGCTGTTTCGGCAGTCACGTGTTTATTTTTCATCGCGCAGGTTGCGCAGTCATAGTTGGTTGCGGTGCAGAAAGCACCGGTTGTCATGTCATCATAGGGGATAAGCATGAGCGAAGAAATCATGAATCAGGAAGGATTGAGTCCAGATACGGCTGAGGCTATGGAACTCCAGAACGCAGTCGAATCCACAGAGGACGTATCCTCAGCAGAATCGCCGGAAATCGCGGAGTCTGGCGAAATGACCCAGGCTGAAACCGAAACAGTCATCATCGATGCGATCTCAGACGAACTTCCCGATAGCGCGGAAGCAGCCGAAATGATTCAGGATGCGGCAGATGACGCCGTCATCGAGGGTGCGCCTGCCGAAGAAACCGCAGCAGAATACGCAGAAGCCGAAGACGCGGCAGCCGTGACCGGCGAAGAAATGGCCGTGGATGTCGATGTCGAAGACGCGGCGGCCGTGACAGGCGAAGAAGTGGCCGTGGATGTCGATGTCGAAGGCGCTGCAGCCGTGACCGGCGAAGAAGCGGCCGTGGATGTCGATGCCGAAGGGGAAGAAGTGGCCGTGGATGTCGATGCCGAAGGGGAAGAAGTGGCCGTGGATGTCGATGCCGAAGGGGAAGAAGTGGCCGTGGATGTCGATGCCGAAGGGGAAGAAGTGGCCGTGGATGTCGATGTCGAAGGTGAAGAAGTGGCCGCCGAAGAGATCGTCGAAGAAGAGCCCCCGGTCGATCTGACGCATCTTTCGTGGGAAGACCGCGTCGCCTACTATCATTCCAGAGAGACGGTCGAAGGCTACATCAAGGCGATCAGCCTTGTCGATTTCCACATGCCCGGCGACATCCAGGTCGCGGAGACATGGGGTGCCGCCCTCAACGTGCATGGGGAGATGGCACGCGAGATTTTCCGTGGCGCAAGCCGCATGATCACGAGCGATCCAGAGGCGTGGAGCAATATCCTCGAAGCCCATTCGGTCGCCCTTGAGAACGCCTCGGATGAGGGTCAGCTCGCGATCGGCGAAGTCATCGGCTGGATCCAGTGCCTTCGCACCCAGGAGACAGATGCCGGCAAGGCAAGACTCGCCAATTATGACACGCCGTACAACAAGAGCATCATCGACACGCTCGCGATCGTGTCGACGGGCAACTGGCGCAAAGTGGAACAGGCCATCGAGGCGCAGGTCAAGTCGGAGATCGCCGACGAGACGGCGGCCGCGATCGAGACCGCGCACCGCGTGGCGGATTTCTCGCTCAGCGCCAAGGCGCTTGACCGCGCCGTCGAAATGATGCGCCGCACGAGCCGCAAATTCACGGACGATGTCGGCCTCAAATGGCGTCTCGCGATCCTCAGCCGCGACCAGAAGAAATGGAACGCTTATGTCGACGTGCTCAACAAAGAGCTGATCGGCGCAACCGAGCCCGTCGAGGAAAAGGTCGACATCTATAACGAGATGATCCGCATCTATCGCGACGAGACGAAGCAGGAAGCGATGATCGTCAAGACATACGAGCAGCTCCTCGCGATCGATCCGGGCAACGAGGCCGCACTTGCGAGCATCGTCGAGATCTACGAGAAGATGCGCCGCTGGCCGGATCTCATCAAGGTCCTCGATGCCCAGGCGGAAGCCGCCGAAGGCGAGCGCAAAGTCGAGCTGTACCTGAAGATCGCCAAGATCTATCTCGAAAAAGTCTCCAGAAAAGTCGACGCGATCAAGTATTTTGAGAATGTCCTCGCCGCCGACCCGACGCACGAAGAATCGATCGAACAGCTCAAGGCGCTGTACACAGAACGCCGCGACTGGGAAAAGCTCATCGAGATCCATAAGAAAGAGCTCCTCCGCATCGACACGGTATCCGACCAGATCGAGCTTCTCAAGGTCATGGCAGACATCGCCAAGACAAAGCTTCGCAACAACGGCATCGCCATCGAGATCTGGAACATGGTACTCGACCGCGACGCAGAAAACGCAGAAGCCCTTTCCGCCCTGGAAGGCCTATATGAAGGCGAGAAGCGCTGGGCAGACCTTGCGGGGATCATGGAACGCCAGATCGCGCTGATGCCGGACACGCAGGCGCAGTTCCAAGCGCTCCAGAAACTCGGCAGCCTTTACAGCGACAAGGCGAACGACAATGTGAGCGCCATCGCGACATGGCGCCGCGTCCTTGCGATCGACCCCGCCTACACCAAGGGCATCGACAACCTCCGCAAGCTCCTCATCGAAGAGCGCGACTGGGATGCCCTCGAAGCCTATTACACCGAGAACGAGATCCTTCCCGACCTCGTCAAGCTGTTCGAACAGCTTTCGAAGACGCTCAAAGACGATGGCGACAAGAAGGCCGTCCTGCTCCGCGCCGCCCATGTCTATGAGCAGAGCCTCGGCGACAGCGACAAGGCGATGAACACCCTCGAAAAGATCCTCACAATCGATGCGAAGGATGCCGTCGCCGCCGCAGAACTCGTCGGCTACTATGAGCCGCGCGGCATGAACGCGGAACTCGCGAACATGCTCGAGATCCTTCACGACAGCTGCGAGCCCGGTGAAGAGCGTTCGGCTTACGGCCTCAGACTCGCCAAGCTGTTCGAATCGAAACTCAGCGACGATGCCAACGCCTACAAATGGTATCTCAACACGGTTTCGGAAGACATCCACTATGTCCAGGCATTCGACGGTCTCGAAAGATCATCCGGCAAGACGGGGAATGCGCAGGTCGTTGTCGATCTGTTCCGCACGCAGCTCCAGTCCGAAGAAGACGCGCAGTTCTGCCGCGAATACCATTACAGGATCGGCTGCCTCCTCCTCGAGTACCTGAACGGTTCAGCCGAAGCGCAGAAGATTTTTGAAGAGCTCCTCGCCGACGATCCTGAAGATGTGCGTGCCCTCGGCGCGCTCGAACGCATCCTTGAGCGCGAAGGCCGTTTTGACGAGCTTCTCGAAGTCAACAATCGCCGCATGGAACTGGCGAAATGCCCGGAAGATCTCGCCGAGACGCTTCTCAGCGGTGCCAGGATCCAGGAAAATCATCTCAACAACAAGGAAGGCGCCATCGAGTCCTATGAGCGTGTATGCGAGCTTCTCCCCGAGGATCCTCGCCCGCTCGTCGAACTGCACCGCCTGTATGCAGAGACCGAATCCTATGAAAACCTCGCCCGCGTCATCGAGAAACAGCTCGAGCTTCTGGGCGCCCCCAACGCATTCTCGGAAGTCCGCGAAGAGGCCGAACTGAATGAGGAAGGCATCGCATCGGTGGTGTACGGCGCAAAACTCATCCGCGAAGAGGACGGCGCTTACTGGGTCCAGAAAGAGATCCACAATATCGACGCGGAAGCCGCCATTTCCTATTGGTACGAACTCGGCGAAGTCTATCGCGAGCACCTCTCGGAATACGATGCCAGCGTCAACTGCTACGACAACATCCTCCTGCTCGACATCTCGCATGAAGGCGCCATTTCGGCACTCGAATCGCTCCTGGAAAGCGGCGTGAGTGCAGAGGTCGTGTGCCGCGCGCTGTGCAAAGTGTATGCGACCCAGGAGAATTACGAAGCCCTCCAGAGGACCCTCGTCAGCCTCGCGGAATCGGTCAGCGATTGCCTGGACAAGATTACGTATTATGTCTGCGCCTCGCAGATCAACAGCGAGCTTCTCGACAACACGGACGCGACGCTGGAATGCCTCGCGAAAGCCCAGTCGTGCAACCCGGCCGGCGAGCTTGTCAAACTGATGCTCCGCGACATTGCGGAACGCACCGAGAACTGGCCGCGCGTGATTGCGATCCTCGAAGGCGTCTATCGCGAGATCCCGAAAGAAGAAGACCCGATGCTCGCGACGCAGTATGCGATCGAGCTCAGCTGCTTCTGGGAGACCGAGCTTGATAACCGCGAAAAAGCGATCGAATACGGCAGACAGGCGCTTGCGCTCGGCGGCAGCCGTCCCGAAGTCCTCGAACACCTCAAAGACACATTCGTCCGTCTCGAATCGTGGAACGATGTCATTTCCGTTCTCCGCGCCCAGGCGCTTCTCATCGAAGACGACGACGAGAGCCTGCTGAGCCTCAACATGGAGATCGCCGCCATTCAGGAAGAATATCTCCACCAGAATGACGACGCGATCACGACCCTGCTCGAGATCCTTGAGAAACATCCTGACAACACGGATGCCATGATCTCCCTCGACAGGCTGTATGCGGCATGTGAGCGCTGGGAAGAGGCCGTCTCCAACTATGAACGCCGTCTTGAGCTCGTCGAAGACACGGCTGAACGCGACGTGATCGAATGCCAGATGGCGGCAATCCTGAGCGACCATCTGAACGAGATCGACCGTGCATTCGACATTTACAGCAGCATTCTCGCCCATGACGAACAGAACGAGCTCGCCATTGCCGGTCTGGAACGCATGATCGAAGCGAACGAAGGCGCGATCGTCGAGCAGATTTCCGAACTCATCCTGCCGATCTACGATAACACCGACAACTGGGAACGCCGCTGCTGGACAGACGAGCAGCTGCTCCGCGTCGTGATCGAGCCCGACAGAAGACGCGACCTGCTCCATGAGATCGCGACGCTGTACGAAGAACGCGCAGAAGATCACGAGAAAGCCTATGAAGCATACGCGAGAAGCCTCAAGGAAGATCTTGTCAGCCAGACGACGATCGATCAGCTCTTCAACTATGCCGATGTTCTCGACAAATGGGCCGACCTCGTCAAAGTTATGGAAGAAGCGACCGTGGATGCCGAAGATGTCGTTGCCGCAAAGAATATCCGTTGCATGGCGGCAGGCATTTATCGCGACCACCTCGGCGATATCGATTCAGCCATCGAGACATACAAGGCCATCCGCGAGCAGGATCCCGAAGACATTGAGATCCTGAACAGCCTTGAGAGCCTGTATCGCGACAAAGAGGCATGGAAAGAGCTCGCCGAAGTCATCATGGCGAAATCGAAGCTTGTCACGGATCCCGAAGAGCGCAAGGAGCTCCTGTTCCAGGCCGCCCAGCTCAATGAGGACATTCTGGGCGATGTCGATGCCGCGATCGCGATCCACACCGACATCCTGACCGAAGAGTCTGGCGAGCCGAGAGCCCTCGACTGCCTGGAAAGACTGTATCTCGGCAAAGAGTCGTGGGCAGACCTGCTCAACATCTATGCCGCCAAGAACGAGATCGCGGAAGACGACGAGACCCGCAAGGCCCTGTACGCCGCCATGGGCGAACTCCAGGAGACCAAGCTCGACGACAATGTCGGCGCGATCGAGAATTATCAGCGCATCCTTTCGATCGATCCCGAAGACGCGTCTGCCCTGGAAGCCCTCGACAGGCTCTATATCGCCACGAACGATATGCCGAGCCTCCTCGAGATCCTCGAACGCCGCGAAGCCATCTCGGAAGATGACGAAAGCCGCATCAACTTCAAATTCCGTCAGGCAGAATGCTGGTACCGCAAGCTGGACGACTGCCTGCGAGCCATCGAAGTCTACAATGCCGTTTTCGAGCTTGATCCGGCACACGAAGCGAGCATCGCTTCTCTCGAAGAGATCATCGCCCTCGGCGGAGAACCCGCAGTCGAAGCCGCAAAAGTCCTCGTGCCGATCTATCAGGGTCTGGAACGCTGGGAAGCCCTTGTCAAGGTCTATGAAGTTCTCGTTGCCGGCAGCGAAGACATCGATGAGCTCATCGACCTTCTGGGCACCATCGGCACTGTCCATGAAGAATACCTGAACAACCCGAAGGATGCCTTCGAAGCCTGGTACCGCGCACTCGCCCACGATGTGACACGTCCCACGAGCCGTGAGAAAGTGGATACGCTTGCCGAGACGTGCGACTGCTGGAACGAACTCGTCCAGAAACTGGCCGAGCTTCAGACCGAGCTTTCAAGCGATACAGATTCAGCGATCATCGTCGCGAAACACATGGCCCAGATTTATGAGGAAAAGCTCAACAATCCAGAAAAGGCCATCGAAGCGCTCTGCTCCGTCCGCGAACTCGATGCCAATGATATCGAAGCGATCCACGGTCTCGACCGCCTGTATGAAGTCATGCAGAAATGGGAAGACCTCTCCGATATCCTGCATATCGAGATCGATATCGCCGAAACAGACGATGACAGGCTGAACAGCTACTATCGTCTGGGTGCCGTCCAGGAGATGTATCTCGAGAACTACGAAGAAGCCGTCAACAGCTACAACGAGATGCACCTGATCGTCCCCGGCCAGCCCGAAGCCATCGAATCTCTGATCCGTATCTTCACAGCCGGCCACTGCTGCTCGACCATCGCCGAGATCCTCGAAGCCCATTACAGAGGCACGGAATCGTGGGAAGAGCTTGTCGCCCTCGACCTTCAGTATATCGACCACATCGAGGATGCGGACGACCGCTATGACAAGTTCATCGAGATCGCGGAAGTGTTCCTCAACGAACTCAACCAGATTCCCGAAGGTCTTGAAATTTATGGCCGTGCGCTCAAGGAACGTCCGGGTGATGATGTCTGCCTGAGCAAGATCGACGAACTCAGCGAAGCCATCCAGGACTGGACGAATAACGTCATCTACTACAAGAACGCCATCGACAACTGCCAGGATGATGTGATCAAGCAAGATCTGACGCTCCGCATGGCGCAGACCTATGACATCCATCTCCAGGATGCAGAGAACGCAGAGAAGTGCTATCTCGGCGTGCTTGGCTTCGATCCCGAACATCTGGTCAGCCTCGAAGCCCTTGACCGCATCTATGCGTCCCAGGAACGGTGGCAGGATCTGGTCGATATCATCCGCCGCGAGATCCCGATCGTCGATTCGGACGAAATCCGCATCAACCTGCAGATGCGTCTCGGCGCAGTGCTCAATGAAATGCTTGGCGACGGCGATGCCGCCATCAAAGCATACGAAGAGATTCTCAACCTCGATCCCGGCTACTGGGATGCCCTGGTATCCCTTGAAGCCATCTATCACGGCCGCGAAGACTGGGTTTCCCTGGATGATATCTACGACAAAGAGGCTGCCGCGACGATGGACGACAACCAGAGAGTTGAACTCTGGGGCAAACGCGCACAGCTCAACAGCGAGATTCTGAACAAGCCGGATGACGCGATCGACCTCTGGTATCAGGTCATCGACATGCTGGGTGACAACCTGCCTGCCCTGCAGAACCTCGAAGTCCTGTTCATTCGCGGCGAGCGCTGGACAGATGTCGCCGATGTCGTTGAACGTCAGGTTCCGCTGACCGTCGATGATATCCCGATGCACCTTGAGACCTATCGCAAACTGGGCCGCATCTATCGCGACAAGATCGAAGACAGCGACGAGCGTTCGCTTGACTTCTGGCGCGAAGCGCATCAGACAGACCCGTCGGATCTCGAATCCCTGCGCGCCATCGAAGCCCTTGATGAGAAACTCGACTACCAGGATGAACTCGCTGACACGCTCAACAAGATCCTTCAGACAGGCCAGCTTGATTTCGACAGCCAGATCGCATGCGCGATCAAGATGGCCGGCGTACTCGACAACCTAGGACGCACCGAAGACACGATCGCCACATGGCGCTATGTCGTTGGTCTCGATGCCACCCGCATGGATGCCCTCAATGAACTCGAAAGATTGTATGAAGGCGAATCCCAGTGGGAAAATGTCGTCGACACGCTTCATGCGAAGATCGCAAATCTCGAAGATCTCGAATCCAAAGTGGAGCTCTATCTCCGCATCGCGAACATCTGGGAGATGCAGGTCGGCGACATCGACAAGGCAGCCGGTGCATTCCAGAGCATTCTCGACCTTGATCCTGCCCGTGAATCTGCATTCACATCCCTCGAAGAGCTGTACACCAACCATGAGCGCTGGCAGGAACTCCTCGCGGCATATCTCGAACGTTCAGAAGTCGTCACCGACCAGTCGGCACGCCTCGCCCTTCTCCTCAAGGGTGCGAAGATCGCCGAAGAGAACATGCAGCAGCCTGAAACTGCATTCGCAGTCCTGGTTCAGTATGCGGTACCTCAGAACTGGAAAGACGAAACGCTTGCCAATGAAGTCCAGAGGCTTGCGGAACTCACCAACAACTGGGATTCGCTTGTCGGCACCTATGAGGAGATGATCGAGAACGAGACCAACCCGGTCGACAATCTTGCGCTCCACAACACGGTTGCACGCTGGTACTTCCACCACCTCAACAACAACGAGGCATCGTGGCAGCACTTCCAGTATGTCCTCAGTGAAGATCCCACCAACCTGCCTGCTCTGGCAGCTATGACCGAGATCTTCTGGAGACTCGGCAACTGGGAAGAACTCGTCCAGTACCTCAACCGCCGCCTCGAGCTCACCACCATCACGGATGACCGCGTCTCCCTGTTCATGGAACTCGCGAAAGTCCTTGAAGAGAAGCTCAATGACCCCGAACAGGCGATCATCTGCTACACCCAAGCCTTCAAGCTCAACGAAGAGCGTCTGGATGTGATGAAAGAGCTCGCGAGGATTTACGAATCCAGAGGCCAGTGGAACGAGCTCGTCGATATTCTCGAACGCGAATTCCCGGTTCTCGAAACAGACGAAGAGAAGATCGAAGTCCGCAACAAGATCGGTCTTGTCTGGGAATCGCAGCTCGGCGACTATGAAAAGGCAGTCGAGGCTTATGTTTCCGTTGTCCAGCTCGATGACACGAACAGGATCGCGCTCACCGCGCTCGAACGTCTCAATGCCGCGCTCGAACGCTGGACTGACCTCCTCAAGGTCTATGAATATCAGCTCGTCGCATTCACGGAACCGGAAGAGCAGATTGCCATCTATTCCAAGGTTTCTCAGGTCTATGAGACACAGCTCAACGACCTTGAGAACGCCATCACGAGCATGGTCCAGGTCACCCTGATCGACCCGTCCAACATTCCCGCGATCATGGAACTCGAACGTCTCTATGAACGCGCCGAAAGATGGCAGGATCTCATCGATATCATCAATGTCCACATCAACACGCTGTCCAATGTCAACGAGCACATCGAGCTCTATCGCAAACTCGGCACGATCTACCGCGACAAGGCAGGCGACACGTATCACGCAGTCGAATCCTTCCAGTACTTGATCGGTATCGATCCGAATGACAAGCCGGCCTACTACGCACTGGCGGATCTCTATGAATCGTCTGAAGATTACATCGGCGCGATCGACTATTTGAACCACGTCATCAACTGCCTGACCGACCCGACCGAAGCCATCCAGGTTCATCTCCGTATCGGCCAGCTCTATGACCAGCATCTCCAGGATGATGTTGCCGCCGAAGAGCGCTATAAGGTCTGCCTCGATATCGATGCCGGCTTCATGCCCGCAATCGATGCCCTGAGCGCGATGTACGAGCGCCACGAAGACTGGTCCAACCAAGTCAGGATCCTCAAGCAGAAAGTCGAGTTCACACGTGAACTTGACCAGAAGGCCGAAATCAACTGCGCACTCGGTAATGTCTCCCTGAACAAGATCGGCGATCCGGTCAATGCGTATGCCTACTTCAACGAAGCCCTCACCCAGCAGCCTGACTGCGTGTCCGCCGCCTGGCCGCTCGCAGAGAAGCACCTCGTTGACAAATCCTGGGCACGCGCGCTCAGACTCTTTGAGATCGTCATCAAGGGTGTTGCGTTCGACGGCAGCAGCAATGCTTCGCTCTATGAACTCAACTACAAGGCCGGTCTCTGCTGCCAGAACCTTGCGCAGCATCAGCGCGCGCTCGAGTTCTATCGCGCATCTTACGAGCTCAATCAGGACTATGCCCCCACGCTCCTCGGCATGGGCGAAGAGCTCCTCGAAGCGAACGAATACGAACGTGCATATAACATGTTCCAGAGCTTGCTTGAGCGCTTCAGCGGCGAGCTGACACCTGAACAGGTCATCCAGATCTACTACGATTCGGCAGTAGCCAAGAAAGCGACAAATGACCTCGCCCTGGCGAGACAGCTCCTTGAGCGCATTCTCGAAGCTGATGGCACACAGACCAAATCGCTTGAACTCATCATCGAAGTCTGCACCGAAATGGCCGCATGGGATGCCGTTGTGTACTACATGAGCATCCATATGGACCGTCAGGTCGACAAGGATATCAAGTTCACCGAGCTCATGAAGATCGCCCGCATCTATGCGGACAAGATCGGCGACACGGAACGTCAGATCCAGACGTACTATCAGGCACTCGAAATCGACCCGAATTCCCGTATCGTCCTCAACGATCTGCTCAATATCTACAGCTCGACAGGCCAGTGGGAGAACGCGATCTCGATCCTCGACCGCATCTGCGAGAACGAAAATGACCCGCAGAAGATCGCCCGTCTGTATTACACTATCGCCGTTATTTACCGCGATGAGCTCAATGTCGACGATCTCGCGATCGAATACTTCAACCGCACGCTCGACACAGATCTCAGCGAGCTCCGCGCATTCGAAGCGATCGACCGCATCCTGACCGCGTCACGCGACTGGGAAACGCTCGAAGTCAACTATACAAACATGATCAAGCGCATCAAGGATATCCCCGAGTACAAGGAAACGCTCCGTCAGCTCTGGTATGGCCTTGGCGAGATCTACCGTACACGTCTCAATGAATGGGATAAGGCAATTATCGCCTTCCAGGAAGCGAGCAAGCTGAATCCTCACGAGCTCAAGTACCACCACATCCTTTCGGAACTCTATATCCGCATGCCGGATCACGGCCGCAACGCCATCGAAGAGATCCGCACGATCATCGATCTGCAGGGTGCCTCAGTGACCGAAGAGCAGGAACGCAAGAATTACCGCTCCCTCTTCTATCTGTACTATCAGCTCGGAGACCTCGACAAAGCGTGGTGCATCAGCGATATCACGGTCGCGAAGGGCTTTGCGATGCAGGATGAAGTCGATCACCACGACGGTGCCGATGATATGCTTGCGGCGCAGCTCCCGAGACTCAATCAGGACGATGTCCGCAACTTCATCTATCATCCGACACTTTCGTTAGACCTGACCAGGATCTTCAACCTGTTCCTGCAGGGCCTCCGCCGTGTCTTCTGCCATAAGGACAAGGATGAGGGCATCAAGAAGAGCCGCGCGCTCAAGATGAACACCGATTCCGCCTTCTGGCGCATCTACTCGAACGTCGTCACGTCTCTCGGCATCACGAATGCCCCCGCCGTGTACGACTGCGAGATCCTCAGCACCGGCATGAGGCTCGCGAACGTTGACTACAGCGCGTTCAAGATCGCGAACGACATGAAAGTCGGCCGCTCCATGGACGAACTCCGCTTCATCATCGCCCGCAACCTCTTCCTGTTCCAGAACTTCTACATGGCAGGCATCGACCTCGGCGCCAGCGCACTCAAGGCTCTGTTCATGTCCGCAGCGGCATACAGCGCCAACAAGCAGCCGATCGACAAGAACCAGGAACTCATCTTCGCCGGCCTCAAGGATATGCCCAAGGCGCTTCAGCAGGAAATCCGCCGCAGCTTCGAGAACATGTCCCACCAGGAAGATCAGAAATTCATGAACATTTCCGAGTGGCTGAGGGCTGTCGATCTGACCTGCGACCGCGTGGGTCTGCTTTACAGCGCCAACTACGGCATGGCTGCCACACTGATCCGCCGCGACGATCTCAAGATCTCGAAACTCACGGCAGACGAACGCATCTCCGAACTCACCAAGTTCGCCATGAGCGACGAGTACTCAAGGCTCCGTGGCAGACTGAACATCAAGACATACGATGATTCGGATGATGTCCCGCAGCAGTAATTCGTTTTGACGGGGGGAAGCCTCCCCCCGCGCGGCTATGCCCTGTCGGGCATACGCCGCTCCCCCCTCTCACAGCCTCGACACCCCCAGTGCCGGGGCCTTTTTCTTTATAGGAGCTTGCGTATGAACTGTTTTGGTATCGTCGGATGCGGAAAAATGGGGCAAGCGCTCCTTGCCGGCATGCTTCCCGAACTCAAGGACACGCCAGTGATCTGCTGCGATGTCTCGGAAGATGCACTCAAAGCCGCCCAGAACATTGTTGGTGGACGCGCCACAGTGACCCATGATCTTAACGAAGTCGCGAGCAAGGCAGATGTCGTGCTGCTATGCGTCAAACCAGCACAGGCCCAGGGCGTCGTCAAACGCCTGAATGACGGCCCCCGCAAAGTGATATTCTCGATTGTCGCCGGCCTGTCGCACGCGAAACTCAGCGGATGCGCACCCGCCCATATCTGCGTGCGCGTCATGCCGAACACGCCGGCGCTCGTCGGTGCCGGCACAAGCGTGATCTATGACAGCGGCCAGCCCCAGCCAGTCCGTGAACTCGCAGAGCGCCTGTTCTCCCGCGCCGGCGGCTGCTATTTCGTCGATCACGAAGAGATGATGGACGCCGTGACCGGTCTGAGCGGCAGCACGCCCGCGCTGTTCGCCATGATGATCGAAGCGCTCGCAGATGCCGGCGTCGCCGAAGGCCTTCCGCGCGCGACCGCGCTCGCGCTTGCACGCGAGACCATGCTCGGA
>JAFZFY010000273.1 GCA_017555665.1 Pseudomonadota bacterium
CACGGCCATGGCGCGGCGTATGCCGTCAGGCATAGGCGCGCCAAAACGCGAGCCGTATGCCGTCAGGCATAGGCGCGCCAAAACGCGAGGCGTATGCCGTCAGGCATAGGCGCGCCAAAACGCGAGCCGTATGCCGTCAGGCATAGGCGCGCCAAAACGCGAGCCGTATGCCGTCAGGCATAGGCGCGCCAAAACGTGCGGCGTATGCCGTCAGGCATAGGCGCGCCAAAACGCGAGCCGTATGCCGTCAGGCATAGGCGCGCCCAACCAGATCCATCATTATACTTGCATGACACGCATCCATGCGTTAAAATATCCGCCAGTTTTCGCCGGATAACCGGCATATCATATTGGGCGTCCCTGCGGCGATCCGCCGGGTGCCAGAGTTCAGGTTCAGCCTGGTGCTTCATGCACGCCGTTACACGCGGCAGCTTACGAGAGTTTACAGAGTTCATCCGGGTTCGCTCGCACAAGCGAGTTTTTCAAATTTTTTCGGTTTGCTGTTTTAGAGTGACGCAGTTTCGAGTTTTCTTACTGATGCCTTTATCGCGCTGCTGACGCGCGCCCGCCCTGTTGCTCTCCGAGCCGGACTGTCCTGCGGAGAGTTGAGTCATGACATTTTTTGAAGCCGCCATTGAGGTCTTGCGCACCGCACAGAGGCCGCTGGATTACAAGACGATCACGCAGTTTGCCGTCAGCCGCCAGCTCCTCGGCCATGTCGGGCATACGCCGGATATCGTCATGGGCGCATGCCTCCTGCGAGCGACCGGCCGAAGCGACACAGGCGCCATCATCCGGCTACCATCCGGCGAATTCGCGCTGAGAGGATGGAGCGAGGAACTCCTGAACCGTGCGCATGCCGACGCGCTGCCGGAAGCCGTCTCCTCTGTCGAGTTCCCACCCGTCAATGTCGGCCTGCTCGACCCTGCCACGTCGCTGCCGCTCCTCGAAAATGACGATATCCAGTTCAGGAAAGCCGTCCAGCTCAAGTTCGAAGAATCACTCGATCTCGACGACAAGGGGGAGATTGACTGGAATGAGGAGCTTTCCGACAAATCAAAGTTCACGCAACTCAAGGAAGAGCTCAATGCACAGCACAACGAGCATTACAACGTCTGCGCTGCCATCGTGAAAATCCTCCGGCACGCGCCCACGCCCATGCGAAGCGCGTCGATCGCCGATGCCCTTTCGCAGCGCTTCGGCGCCATGATCTATGAACAGAGCGTCGTGCTCGCCATGCGCGCCGACAACGCCCTGCGCGTATCGCGCGGAAAACGCGCTGTCTTCACGCATATCCCCCCGGATATGTGGACGCTCGCGGAAAACTTCCTCGCACGGCATATCCTCAAGCTCGAATCGAAGCTCTATGATCTGTCCAGGCAGTTCAGGCTCTATTCGATACAGGCGCTCACCATCAAGCTGCGCGAACTCTCGGCACAGGCCTGGCTGCAGCTCGCCTCGATCATCCTCAAGCACCTCAACTACACGATGATCTCGCAGTGCAAGGATTCCGATTCCATCTATATCCTGCGCGCCGAGGAATCGCGCGGCCTGACATATATCCCCGTCGTCATCCGCGTGCAGCATGCGCAGCTCGTGAACACCGATGATGTCACGCAGTTCCGCGCCCTCATCCAGGAGCTCGGCTATGACCACGGCGTGCTCATCACAAACGGCGATGTCTCGCGCGACGCGCTCAACGAATGCACGACAAAAGACCTGCCGATATACGCCTATTCCGCACGGCAGATCGCGCCCATCATGCTCGACGCCAAAATCGGCGTCATACCGCACGAGCTCCCCATCATCTTTATCGACAACAACTTTTTCCAGGCCCTGTCATCGAAAGATGCCGAACAGCAGGCCGTGCCTGCCGCAACCCCATCCATCGACTTTGACGCGCTCACGGTCGACGCACAGAAGCTTGATGATGAAATGGAAGAGCTTGAAACGACGGTCGAAAGCGGCGAATTCCTCTTCGACACCTCTGTGGAACAGAAGGATCTTTAGCCGTTAAACCGGTACCCCATGCCGTGTACCGTCTCCAACCGCTTCGGATGCGAGGGCTCGGGCTCGATCTGTCCGCGTATCTGAAGCACGAAGTTGTCCACGGTGCGCGCCGTGCCGTCATATTCATCGTGCCACACATGGTGAAGCAGATCCTCTCGCGAATAGATGCGGCCGGGATGTTTCGCAAAGAACACGAGCAGCTCGAACGCCTTGGGGGTCAGCCTGAGCGGTTGGCCGTCGCGCAGCGCCTGTTTTTCCGCAGGATTCACGATCAGATCGCCACACACGACGGCTTCTTCGGCCTGCGACTTTGCCCGGCGTATGCGGCGCATCGCGGCCTCCACGCGCGCCAGAAACTCGCTCAGGCTGAACGGCTTGGACACATAATCATCCGCACCGCATTGAAGCCCGGTCACCTTGTCCTTTTCGCTCGAAAGCGCCGACAGGATGATGACATACACATCGCTGCCTGTCGCGCGGATCGCTTCGAGCAATTCCAGCCCGCTCCGTCCGGGGAGCATCATGTCGAGCACGATCAAGTCAGGCGCATACTCGGCAAACATCCCCATCACGGCATTTCCGTGCGATGCCAGGCGCACGGCATACCCCTCGTATTCAAGGTTGTGCACGAGGCCGCGCGCGATCGCCATATCGTCCTCGACGATCAGTATTTTAGCCTTCTCACGCATAGATCACGTCTTGACACGCTTGAGGATCAATCCGGCGAACCGCTTCGCATAGCACATCGGAAGCTGCGAATCAGACTTCAGGCCGTACAGGTTTCTCATATACGCCGGCGACGGAAACGCCGAATGCATGCATGATTTCGGCGAATCGAACAGCATCGCGGCGAACGCCAGATACTGCAGTCGCCCGAATTTGTGCGCCAGCGGATGGAACAGCCCGGCGCGTTCGATCGACCTGAACAAAAAATCATGCTGAAATGCCGGCGGGCACAGCGCCTCGAGCACGCGTCCGGGCACTGGCGTGCCAAACAGGGCGGCCGGGATCGCCAGTGAAAAATAGACCGACACCGTCACGCGCATCGCGCGAACGCGCTCAAGATACGCATCCCAGTCCAGATCCGGATACGCCCGGACAATGCGGTCCACATCCGTATGCAGCCGAAGCCCCGGCGCCCGCACATACGAATGTTTCGCCGTGTGCAGCGTCACCTGAACCAGGTTCATCACGGGATCGAGAAGACGAATATCAGAGCCTTCGATCTCCAGCGAACGATCGACCAATTCATCGGCATCCGGCTCGACCTCCGGCGCGATCCAGCGGCCTGCCACCGGACGCCACTGAAGCTCAAGCCAGAGCGCATCATCCGCCAGATCCTTCACATATTCGGTGCCGCCGCTCACCAGGCCGGCCTGAACGCCCTCTTCCTCGATCGTCTCCTCCGCACGGAACCCAAGCCGAAATCCCTCTTTCATCACGACCTCATGCGCGCGCACGAAATCCGAACGCCGCACGAGCACATCAAAATCCCCCATCGGGCACTCTTCCGGATGCCGGTAGATCCCCCGCGCGATCCCGGCATTCTTGAGCGCGATCAGCGGGATCCCTTCGGCCTTGAGCGCCGTCGCCAGCGCATCCAGCGCCTCAAACCTCTGGCTCAGCCTGTATTTCCAGTCATCGAGCGCATAATCCCACTGCGGGCTCGACTTGCCAAGCGCCTGAAGCCGTGCCGCCACAATCGACGCGCATTCATGCTCCTCGGCAAAAAGATACAGCCTGCGTTCCTGACACTGCTTATAGACCGCATCGATCGCCTCAAGATCCGCCGCCTCACGCGCCACCAGGCATTTCACAAGCATCTGCTCATACGGCGTTTTCACCAGCCGTTCCGCGATCTGCGCCAATTTCTTATCCATCTCCCCTCCCTTCATTCGATTATCACGATCCCTGCTCGCTTTGAGGCGTGTCACGACACGCCTCTGCGGCTCGCAAGCCGCGCTATCTGCGATACGCGCGGCTTCATCCTTTTTTTTCGCTCGCTTTGAGGCGTGTCACGACACGCCTCTGCGGCTCGCAAGCCGCGCTATCTGCGATACGCGCGGCTCACTCTCCTTTCAGATCCCCCAGGCGCATGCCGGGATCGAAGTTCTTCGGCAACGACACGTCATAGAGCCATCGGTAACGCCACAACGTCGTGCCCACGCGCTTCGCGTAATGACGCGCCTCCTTGAACGGGATCTTTTCCACATATAGATCCATATCCACATCGGCAAAACGCGTCATCCACTTGCCGACATTCCCCTGACCGGCATTATATCCCGGCAGCACGAGCATCGGATGCGGCGCGAGGATGCGGTTGAGTTTCGCGATATATGCAGACCCGATCGGAATCGCCGTCTTCGGCTGGAACAGGTCAGCCGCCGCAGGCTTGGGCATGCCGATCTCCGCCGCCGTCGACTGCGCCGTCGGCAGCATCAGCTGCATCAGGCCGCGCGCATTCGCCCACGACTCCGCCTTCGGATTGTAATAGCTCTCCTCGCGCATGATCGCATACGTCGTGTAATACAGATCACTTCCAAACGGCGCCCCTTTCTCCACGATATCGCGCCACGGCATCGGATACGCCAGAAGCCACGCCGCATAACGGCGATGCAACAGGTCGTCCACCGGCTCAAGAAGGCTCGCGGCGAGCCTCGCGCTCTCCGAGAAATCCCCCTTCTTCTGAAGCAGAATCGCCTTCGCCAGCTTTGCCTCATACGTCACGCGCGGTTCCGAAGCGGACAGAAGCGGCGCCACTTCCACGAGCGCATCCGAATAAAGCCCCATCTTCGAAAGCGTCTGCGCCGCCATAAAGCCATCCTCATGCTGGATATTGTGGAAGCAGTAGCCCAGACCGCGCGATGCCTCGAACGCCCCCTCCCGGTACGTATCGATCCACACCGAAGCCTGACTGCCATCAAGCACTTCAAGACGGCCAAGCGCGAGCATCGCATAATACGACAGCGGATATTCCGACAGCACGAGCAAATAATCCTGGATCGCGCGCTGCGTATCCGAGAGCTTCTCATACGCGCGCCCCTGGAAATAGCGCAATCGCCCCTGCGAATAGAGATCCGACTCGCCGGCATGCGCCAGATTCTCGTCCACGAACGCGACCGCTTCTCGATACAGACCACGCTCGTACAGATCTGACAGCAGCATCCAGTAGGCATCTTTCGCCATGTCGCCATCGGGATATGCCCGGATCTGGGCATTCAGCTTGCCGCGCGCATCATCGAGCTTGCCCTGACCGGTCAGGATCTGCGCCTGATAGTGATAGGCGTCATCCGCATACGAGTGATCCGAATACTTGTCGATAATCGCCTGATACCAGTCGAGCGCCTGGCCGTTTTCCCCCGCGTTCCATGCCGCCTTTGCGCCCGTGTATAAAAACTTGATCTCGTATTCGCTCTTCGCGCAGACCGTCAGACCTTCTTTGAAAAACGGCAACGACTTGGAATGCGCCCGAAGTTTCACATGGCTTCGCGCGATATTGTACAGATCCTCGCACATCTTGGGCGTATCTTTGCGCTTGCTGTCGTCTTTTAAAAGCTTCGTGTACGCCGCGATCGCCTGTTCCGAGCGGTGCGCATTGAAATGGCCGAGCGCGATCTCACGCGCGGACTTGGACACATCCGGCTTCTGAGCCGCGCGCGGGAACGTGAAGCCCGCCGGCCAGCGGTCTTTCTGAGACATGATCGCTTCCTGCGCGAGCTGCCCCTGCGCTGAATTCGGATCAAGTTCATAGATCTTGCGGTAAGTCTCCAGCGAAGACCTGAGCTGCGCCGTCTCCGACTGCGCGCGAGCGCGCGCCTCCAGCGCATCCAGGCGGATCTCGCGCGGATACTTCTCTATGCCTTCAAATTCAAGCTCTGCCGCCTCATAACGCCCCAGATTGGCAAGCGCGATGCCCCGATAAGTCCGATACTCCTCGCTGCCCAGAAGCTGCTCCGTGAACGAGACGACCGAATCCCATGCATGCGCCTGATAGCCGATCTTCGTCCCATAGATCGCCGCCGCATGCTGAAGCGGCGCATCGATCTGATGGGCACGCGACATCCAGGCTGCAGCCGCCGCATACCCCTCCGGGGTCTTGGCCTGACGGCGCAGCGAAAGCGATAATAGAAAATACACCTTCTGACGATCTGCCTTCGACAGCGTTGCATCCCCAGATACCGCCTCGAACTGCTTGGCTGCCGCTTCATATTTGCCGGCAGCATACATCTCATAGGCCTGCTGTGCCGCTTCCTGCTCGAAGACGGCGCCTTCCTCGATCAGCATTTCGCAGCCTTGCGTCCCCGACAGCACGCCATCCAGATTCTCATCCGCAAACCCAGGCTCGACACTGACCTCAGGCACCGGCTCTGCCGGCGGCTGCTCCAAGGCATCCGCGCGCGTCAGAATCCGCTGCTGAACCTCGCCTTCCGGCGCCACAGCCGTCGGGGCTG
>JAFZFY010000274.1 GCA_017555665.1 Pseudomonadota bacterium
ATATCCATCACAATAGTGGATGGGGATATGGTCAAAATGACCGATTATTGACTATTCGTTTATATACAGTTTCCGTTTACACAAGGTGTACCTGGTGGACATGTTCTTCCACATTGTCCGCAGTTCGTGGCGCTGGTGGTTGTGGAGACAGATGTTCCATCACAAAATGTACCGCCTGTACCGGGTTGACAGGTGCCATTCGTACATCTTGTCCCTACAGGACATTTGTTTCCGCACTGTCCGCAGTGTGAGGAGTCATCCATCAGGCTTGTGGAAATGCTGCCACATTGTGTTATACAACCACCGCTACGGCACGCTTTAGGACAGGAATTACCGCACTGTCCGCAGTTTTTAGCGTCGTTTTTGAGGTCGGCGCCTTTAGAATCACAAATTGTATATTCCATGCCTGGCTGGCAGGTGCCATTCGTACATATTGTCCCCACAGGGCATTTTTTACCGCACTGTCCGCAGTGTGCGGAGTCGGTCATCAGACTTGTGGCAATGCTTCCGCATTTGGTTGATGCGCAATATCCGAGATTGCAAGTGACGCCCTTTGAACAGGCCAGACCGCATTGTCCGCAGTTTTCTGCATTGTGGTCTGTCTGAATAGTTTTCCCATCACAATATGTTTGACCCTTTTCTAATGTTTGGCATGTGCCATTTGTACATATTGTCCCCACAGGACATTTGTTTCCGCACTGTCCGCAGTGTGAGGAGTCATCCATCAGGCTTGTGGAAATGCTGCCACATTGAGTGAGGCAACCTCCGCTGCGGCAGGATATACCGCTCGGACAGGCAAGCCCGCACTGTCCGCAATTTGTGGCATTTGAGTTTGTGTAAACTTGTTTATTGTTACAATATGTAAGTCCTGTGCCAGCTTGACATGTGCCATTCGTACATATTGTCCCCACCGGACATTTGTTTCCGCACTGCCCGCAGTTTGCGGAGTCATCCATCAGGCTTACAGAGACGTTGTTACACGGTGTCGAACATTCCCCTCTGATGCATGACATGCCTGTTGGACATGCTTTACCGCACTGTCCGCAATTTGTAGAATCATTGGATATATTAGTTTGTATATTATCACAATATGTGTTTATTGTATCTGTGCTTCCTGTGTTGGTCTGACAAGAGCCGTTTAAACATCTTGTTCTGGCAGGGCACTTGTTTCCGCATTTTCCGCAATTTGCAGAATCATCATTAAGGGATACATAGGTACTGCCACACTGTATCAGGCAATAACCTTGACGGCAGTCTGAGCCTGTTGGACAGGCCAGACCGCACTGTCCGCAGTTTTGGGGATCACTGTTCAGGCTATTAATGTATTTTCCATCACAATATGTATACTGACTACTTTGTTCACATTTGCCATTCCAGCATATTTGCCCTACTGGGCACTTGTTTCCGCATTTTCCGCAATTTGCGGAGTCATGCTTGAGATTCGTAAATATGCTTCCGCATTGTGTCGAGCACTCGCCTTGGATGCATGACACGCCCGTCGGACAGGCATTTCCACATTGTCCGCAGTTTTCGGGATCTCTGTAAATGTCAATGAGTATTCCGTTACAAGACGTAGTGCTGTTGTTATTGTCAGTGTGGTTGCAATTGCCGCCCCTGCATATGTCTCCAGCAGGACACTTGTTTCCGCACTGTCCGCAGTTTGCGGAGTCGGTTTCGATGCTGATGGCTTTGCCGTCACAATAGGTACTTCGACCATCGTAACCATTTATACACCGGAATCTACATATTTGCCCTACTGGGCACTTGTTTCCGCACTGTCCGCAGTTTGCGGAGTCGTTTTCGAGACTCACGAATTTGCTGTCACAATATGTATTCCTGGTATTCGCTGACGTAAACATTTGGCATGTGCCATCGATACATGATTGCTGTTCTGGACAGTTGTTTCTGCACTGTCCGCAGTTTGCGGAATCCGTGAGCGAGTTGACAACTATACCTTTGCAGTACATATTGCCGTTCCCCGTCTGGCATGTTCCTTCCTTGCAGATCTGTCCTTCTGCACATCGAATTTTACATTTGCCACAGTTATCGAGGTCGGTTTCGCGGCTTGGGTCGTTATCGTCACACGCGGCAGTTCCAGTGCATTGTCCGAGGACGCATGTCAGTCCGCTGTCACAGACGATTCCGTGTCCGCCGCAGTTGAGCGAGCTGTCCGGCTCGCACCAGTTCACGTCAGAATTGTTCTTTGCAATATGGTAATTTCCCTTGCAACGTTCCGGGACACAGGTGCCTTGATGACAGCTTCCCGCGCTCCATCCGGCGGTTTGCGTGCAGTCTGTGGCCTCTTTACCGCAGGCGGTTTCCGTATCCGGCACGCAGGTATTGTCAGAGACGTGATAATTTTCAATGCAGGATGCAATCAGACATGCGCCGTCGCTGCATTTCATGGATTGAGCAAGTGCCGGCATTTCGTTGTTGCAGTCGTGTCCGCACTCGCCGCAGTTCGTCGGGCTGGTGTTGATATTGGCACATTCGCCGTTGCAAAAGGTATCGCTGTTGAGGCACTTGTCGCGGCATTCGCCACCAGCACAGAGCAGATCGGCATCGCATTTGACGCATTCAGTGCCGCAACACGATTTTGTATCCTGCACACATTCGCCAGTGCCGGCATCGACGTGAAAGCCGTCGATGCACTGCAAGATCTTGCACTTGCCTTGTACGCATGCGCCAGACTTCCAGCCGGCGACGGTTGTGGCGCAGGAACGGTCATGCAGACCGCAGTTTTCAACCGTATCGAACTCGCAGGCATTGTTGTAGGCGTGCATGCCGTCGATACATGATTTGACCGTGCAAGTCCCCTGTATGCAATCGCCGGTAGCCCAACCGTTCACGGTCAGGCTGCACGATGTGCCATGGGCACCGCAGTTGTCTGCATCATCGGCTTCGCATGTATTGTTATACGGATGCGTATCGGGCTGACAGGCGTTGTTCGACGTTGTGCAGTGTCCGTCAATGCATTTCTGTCCGGCACTGCATGTTTCGTATCCCTCACAGTATTCGTTTGCGCCGCAATATTGGCTCGATGACTTGGGATCAATGCATGTGTCGCTGCAGGAGACGAAGCCCTCTGTATGACATGCGGATGAAGGCTCTGTTTCGTCACATCCGACTGCAGTGAGGATGGGGATGACAGCGAGGAGAAATTTAAGATTTTGAGAGCGCATCTTGTC
This sequence comes from Pseudomonadota bacterium, assembly GCA_017555665.1. GTDB lineage: Bacteria > Myxococcota_A > Bradymonadia > UBA4248 > UBA4248 > UBA4248. The sequence continues at coordinate 3,189 of JAFZFY010000274.1, forward strand.
TTCCTTTGGAGAGCGTGATGAATTTTGGTGGGTTTGTTGCAAATGGCGAGCAAGTAATAGCTTGTTTGCTTTTAAACGGCTAAAACAAATGTTTATATTTATAATAAATAAGAAATAGAGTCAACTCTGTGCGTGTCCCGTTTTGATGGGAAATGGGAAATTCGGTGCGATTCAAGCGGCGCGGCCTATGCCTGACGGCATACGGCTCGCGCAAGATCCGTGTCACGACACGGATCTGATATGTGGCCCGGCTATGCTTTGCATACGCCGGCGATGGATTTAGTAGTTTAGCCACAATGCGGGACGCACGGGCAATCCTCTTAAAAAACTCGCCATTTGCAATCTGGCGAGTTATGGTGATGATGGGGGATGGGGCAAGCGGATGACGGTGTGTGGAGGATGCGATGAACCAGGATCGGCAATTGATACCATTTCGGGCACAATCCGAGGATTTTAAGGTATTCAAGGATGAAGGGTGTTATTACATCGATAAAACGGGATTCATTCGTTATCTGATTGAAAAAGGCGATAAGATATGCGTTTTCACGCGGCCTCGCAGGTTTGGCAAGACGCTGATGCTTCGCACGCTCCAGACGTTTTTTGAATATGTACTGGATGAGAATGGTAAGCCTGTCGATAACCGACGGTATTTTGAAGGGCTCAAAGTGATGGATGCCGGTGAGGATGTGTTGAAACATCTGGGGCAGTATCCGGTGATTTCGCTGTCTTTTAAAGATGTATCGGGTACCACGTATGAGGAAACCATTGAACAACTTCGCGGTGCTGTTAGCCTGGCCTGTAGCCCGCACGAAAATCTGCTGAAAAATAGCGGTATTCTCAGCGAGGCTCAATCAAGAACATTACAGGATTATCTCGACAGGACTGCTTCTGAGAGCAGCCTTAGGCAGTTTTTGCAAATTATGTCTGGTTGGATGGGAAAGGCAACGAACCGAAAAACGGTGATATTGCTTGATGAATACGATGTGCCTTTGCAGCAGGCCGCCATCTATGACATGCATCATCCAGGAACAGACCTTTTCGAAAAGACCGTGAAACTCGTTGGAAGCTTTATTTCTGCGGGGTTTAAGTCTAATAGCAATCTTGCTTATGGCGTGATTTCAGGCTGTATGCGCGTTGCGAAAGAATCTATATTTACGGGCATGAACAATCCTGGCGTGATTGATGTCATGACCGATGAATTGCCAGATGAATTCTGGGGATTTACTGAAAATGATGTCAAACAGATGCTGGCGTATTATGAATTGGATGATAAATATCAAGATATCGAACAGGGGTATGACGGCTATATGTTTGGCGGGCGAAAAGTGTTTAATCCGTGGAGTTTGCTCAACGCGATACGCGGGTTGGTCAATCATTCGGATATGGCCATTCAGCCGTATTGGGTGATGACAAGCGGCAATGATATCATCGACGATATGATTGAGCGTAATCCACAGAATCGTGAATTGCTCGCCAGAATGATGAATGGCGAAACGATATCCGCAACGATATATATAAATCTTTCATATCGCGATTTGAAGCAGAATCCGGATGCGATATGGAGTTTTCTATTATATACAGGTTATCTGAAAGCTGTAAAAGTATTTAAAAATGAAGATGATTTATTAGAAGCCGAACTCACGGTTCCCAACACCGAGATCAGGTCGGTGATGCGGGCATCTCTGCGCCACTGGTGGAAAAATATACAGATTCCAAGCTTTGATACAAAACCGTTAGCAAATGCTTTGGTGACAGCAGATGTCGAAACGATAGAACGGGAATTCCGGCTTGCCCTTAAAGGGAGTGTGAGCGTATTTGATTATAATGAAGCGTTCTATCACGGCATGACGGTTGGGTTGTTGCGGACGGTCTCGGAGGTACATTCCAATGATGAATATGGCGAAGGGCGTCCGGATGTCGTGACAGTCATTGGGGAGACGGGGATTATCCTAGAGATTAAGTGCGTCACGCCCAAAGCGTTGAATGCCGCTGGGATTAAAGATAATGACCGTTCGCGGATTAAAAAAATGATGGCATCGAAACTGGATGAGGCTGTCAAACAGATTCATGATAATGAATATGTCGAGGCTGTCCTTGATGATGAGCCCGCCGCTCGCAAGGTGAAGTCGTATGCCGTATGTTTTTGCCGTAAATGGTGTATGGTGCGCTTGGTTGAGTAGGCGGCGCTATGCGCTTGTGGCGCATACGCGCCTTGGCGGCACCAACAAGCATGGTGAAATCGTGAACATCGATATCCGCATCGATGATTGATCTGAAGTTGTAATCTTAATGCGTTTGAGTTCCATAAAAGTCTCCTTAAATGAATGGCATGATTCCACAGATTTACAACCAATATTAGGCTATAAATCTATCGCATCATAAAAAAAAACTAGTCAAGCTCTTTTTACCAAAAAAAACAAAAACTGGCGGGGTTGCGGGTAAAGTGGGGCGTGGGGCGTGGAAAGTGGTGGCGCGCGCGTATGCGCGCAGACCGCAGGTCGAGCACATAGCGCGCGGCAAAAGGCCGTATCGCCGCAGGCGATAGGCCGGTGCGCTGTGCGTATCGGCGAAAGCCGATAGCCCGTGTCCACTCAACTAATGGGTGGCCTCCTACCCGATACGCTTCAAATAAAAAACTGTTTTTTCACCTCCACAGTAGGGGCGTTCGTTTCTCCCTAGGTCACCGTTTAAACCGTGTTTTGATACACCCCAAGTCCTCCTTTCCTATTGGAGAAGGAGGACTTGGTTATATTCAC
>JAFZFY010000275.1 GCA_017555665.1 Pseudomonadota bacterium
ACAGATCTTTCGCTTTTGCTCGATCAAGAACGAAATGAACCCTGTCTTATCGACATAATAAATACCGTCACCTCGCAATCCCGTAAAACTTTCCGATATCTCGCCAAAAGGTATCAATTTTTTAGCCATCACGCGCACCTCCATACATCTGTGGGCAAGCGCCCCCCATCGCCTCAATCACCATAACTCGCCTGATTGCAAATGGTCAAGTTATCGCCCGCGTATTGGCAAAGCCAATAGCGGGCGGCACGGCGGCGTATGAACTAGCCGCCGCACGCAAGCCGTATGCGCCAACGGCGCATAGGCGAGCAGTGCGGCGTATGCGCAGCATAGCCGCGCCAAGTAAAGACGCGCGGTCTGCGCGTCTCTCGCAGGCCGTATGCGCTAACGGCGCATAGGCACGCGCTCAATGCAGAAACTTGTCGCCATACGTCTGTTTACGCAAACACACGACGCAACGCACCGTCATCGGGGACGGCGCGTTGCCGCATCAAAACATCTATTTCACGAGCTGAATTGTCGCATACCCATTACCCGTGCGCGTGCCCGCCTGCGCGGTCACGCCCGTCAGCAGGTAATCGCTGCTCGGCGCATGTGCCGAACAAGATGACGGATAATACTTGTCGAGTGTCTTGTCATCGACCGTGACCTGATTGGTCCAGGCATACGACGAGCCACCGCCACCAGAGCCGTTCTGTCCCGACCAGGTGCCCGAACCGCCGCCATACCAGCCGCCGCCGCCTGCGCCCATCGACTCGTTGTTACTCGTCTGCGTGCCACCAAAACCGAATCCGCTCGCAACAAAGGCATACGAATAGGCATCCATATATGCGAGTGCGCCGTGATTACCGCCAGCCGAAAGCGTGCCGCCATACCCAGGATCCGTTCCCGACACCTTCTGCCCGTTCGCGCCATTCCAGGCACCGCCGTCGCCGCCAATGGCACCCGTGCCGCCTTCATTCGTGTAATGCAGACCGCCACCGCCCGCACCTGCCACGATGATTCGCGAGCAGAGATGCGCATCATCACGCCATACCGTGCCATCCCCAGAGGCTGGTTTCAACGAGATATCCGTTGCACCACCGCCACCAGCCGCAAGTGTGCCGTACGACGACGAATGCGTGCTGCCACCGCCGTTCCAGCCGCCAGCACCGCTCGTCAGTCCCACACCGCCGACATAGACATAGACCGTCGTCTTACTCTGCAATTTCAATATACCAGACACCACCGCGCCCTTGCCGCCTGTAAACTCAGCCTTCGGGGTCGCCCCCTGCGCACCGTAAACCGTCAGCTTGAATGTGCCTGGCGGCAGCTGAACGCTCTGAACACTCCCCGTATAGTTGAACACTTTGTCCTCGAATGTATAGATATTCAGCGATATCGGCGTGATCGCGATATCATCATAAGCGCCTTCGCCTGTTGATTTTGCCGTGATCGATTCAGGAATTGCGGCACCGTCTTCCTGCGTGCCCTTCGTCGTCACGACGACTTTCTGCGTCTTATCCCAGTCGCTCGGCGTAAACGTCAGTACATCCGAATCGAACGATACAAAGCCATTCTCGCCTGCCAGCGAGATCACGACATTCCCCGTCGGCTTGCTGCTCAGCGTCACGCTCAGCTCCGTTTGATCCCCAGCCATGACTGCATTCTGCGAAAGCGAAAGCGTCACTGTCGCCGTGTCGTTATCGATGATGTTGTATTCCGGCGATTCCGCAACCAACTCGCTGAATACATCGTCGCCGGAACTGCTCGTCAACGAGATATGCGCCGTTTGCGTGCCATCTTTGAGCGAATCATCGACGACCACGAGCTCGACCGTCTGCGGCACATTCCAGTTTTCCGACGTAAATGCAATCGAACTCGCGCTGCTGAGCTTCAGTTCAGTCTCATCACTCGATTTCATCTTCACGACAACATCATCCACCGGCTCTGCGCTTAATTTCACCGTAAACGTCACCTTATCGCCGCTCTCCTCGCGAAGATCAGCCGAATTGCCCTCGACAATCAATGCCGCCGTGTCGTTATCGGTGACCGTGACCATCAGCTGCCCCATCGAGCCATCAAAATTCGTGTCTGACGAGGCCGCCTTGAATCTGATCTTGACATCCTGATCCCCATCCACAACCTGATCATCCACAGATGCGGCTGTCACGACCTGGGGCACATTCCAATTCTCCGGCGTGAATTCAAGTGTCGCAGGGGAAACTGTCATTTCCGCGTCATTACTCAAATCCAGCGTCACCGTCACCGTGTCTGTCGGGATCGAGGCCAAGGTCACATTCACCGCGATCGTCTCTTCACTGCCTTCTGCCAATGTCGGGCTTCCATCGACAGATGCGATGACACCCGCCGTGTCCGTATCGACATTCACGGCTTTCAAGACCAGATTTTCAAGCGATCCGTAATTCTTATCTTCCGAACTGAAGCTCAGGACGACCGTATAATTCTGGTCGCCATCGATGATATTGTCTGCCAGACCGGCAATCTGAATCGGCAATCCCTCCAGAGAAGAAGAGGCTTCGAGAACGATCGAATGCTCACCGACGATCTCTGCCTCCGTCACGACTTCCGTCTGTGAAACGCCGTCTTCATCAAAGAGTTCCACCGTCACCGTCACCGGTTTCTCCGGCGCAAGCCCCAGGGATACGCGCAGCTCGACGGGCTCACCATTTTCGCTCGTCTTGACCGACTCGGCATTGACATACACGCCGGCCTTGTCGTTATCCTGATTGGTGATCGAAATCGGATCCAGTTCAAGACCGTTATAATGCGCATCCTCCGATTCCGTCTTCGCAAAGATCACCTGATAGACGTGCGCACTCTCGTTGATCACCAGACCGTCCTCCTGACCTGTCACCGTCACGGTCTGCGGCTTGTCCCAATTATCAGGCGTGAACACGAGCACAAGCGTCCCTTGTTGATCCGCGCCGTCGATTGTGCCATACCCCGTGTTGCTCGAACTGACCGGGATACGCACCTCGGCTGTCGGCTTCGTGCCGAGCACCACCGTAAAAGCGATCTGAGCCCCAGATTCGCTCGTGTAATACTCGCCTTCGGTATTCACGATCACCTCGGCCTTGTCCATATCTCTATTCATCATCTCGACAGCAGCATTCAGACCGTTGAATTCCGCATCGTCAGATACGGTCGTGAGCTTCACGGTAAACGCCTGATCGCCATCCACGACGTTATCGGCAAGCCCCGTCACAATGACTTGCTGCGCCATGCTGTAATTCTCAGCATTCAGGCGAACGCCGCTGCAATCGACCGATGCCTCGGCCGGCTCGACGGTACACGTCAGCGTCACATCGGCAGACGGCGCGTGATTCAGGCTCACCGTAAACTCGCCAGTCTCGCCGAATTCATCCGTCTCACGGTCACTGCTATCGACAAGAAGCGCCGGCGCATCGCCTTCGCGCACACAATTGCCGCTCTCATCACAGACCTTACCGCCCGTACATGCATCCTTGCCTACGCATGCCTCAAATACGCACACGCCTTTGTCACAGACCTTTCCGCCATCGCAAGCCTTGTCCAGACACGCCGGGTCCACGCATTCCCCCTGGCTGCAAACCAAGCCGGATTCGCACGATTTGCCAATACAAGCCGTCTCTTCACAAGCCCCTGTGCTGTCGCATACCTGACCGTCGCCACACACTTTTAGCACGCCATTCTCAACACATGCCGAATAGACACACGCATCATTCAGGCAGGTCTGACCGTCTCCGCATATCTCGCCGCCACATTTCTCCGCACAGTCATCCCCCGTGCAATCATGTTTGCCACTCTGCGACTGCGAGGCATCGTCACACGCACCGATCCCAAGCGCAGCGATTAAAAAACACACGGCCAAACCAGACCGCAAATGCTCATGTTTCATATAATCCTCCATACAAAAGCGCACACAGCGCATAGATCACGATATCCATGCCCGCCTGCTTATTCACAATTTTAAGCCATTTTTCAAGGGCTTAGATTGCTTCGCTCCGTTACCGCCCCCCATCAAGCCCTATGCCCCCATTGGCACATAGACCGCCCCCGTCGCACCATACAGCATTTTCGGCAAAAACATACCGCATACGCCTTCACCGTGCGCTTCGATTCATATATAATACTCGTTTTATATATTTTCCCCGAAACATGTGTTTAATATCTTAAAATTTATATACTCATATATTTTTAAACAGAGGATTGCCCGGCTATCGCGTTGCGATACGCCGGGCAACACTCGGCCTATGCGCTACGCGCATACGGCCTTTTGCCGCGCGCTATGTGCTCGACCTGCGGTCTGCGCGCATACACGCGCGGCCCCATCATTCCACAAGCCGCACCATACACCATTTGCGGCAGAAACACACCGCATACGCCTTCACCGCGCGAGCGGCAGGCTCATCATCAAGGACAGCCTCGACATATTCATGATCATGGATCTGTTTGACAGCCTCATCCAGTTTTGATGCCATCAAATTTTTGATCCTTGAACGGTCATTATCTTTAACACCTGCTGCTGCCAACGCTTTGGGCGTGACGCATTTAATCTCAAGGACAATGCCCGTCTCCCCGATGACCGTCACGACATCCGGACGCCCTTCGCCATATTCGTCATTGGAATGTACCTCCGAGACCGTCCGCAACAACCCAACCGTCATGCCATGATAGAACGCTTCATTATAATCAAATACGCTCACACTGCCTTTAAGAGCAAGCCGGAATTCCCGTTCTATCATTTCAACATCTGCAGTCACCAAAGCATTTGATAACGGTTTTGTATCAAAGCTAGGTATCTGTATATTTTTCCACCAGTGCTTTAAAGATGCACGCATCACCGACCTGACCTCGGTATTGGGAACCGTGAGCTCAGCTTCTAATAAATCATCTTCATTTTTAAATACTTTTACAGCTTTCAAATAGCCTGTATATAATAGAAAACTCCATATCGCATCTGGATTCTGCTTCAAATCGCGATACGAGAGGTTTTTATATATCATTGCCGATATCGTTTCACCATGCATCATTTTGGCGAGCACTTCACGGTTCTGTGAAGTGCGATCAATCATATCGTCGATGATATCATTGCCGCTCGTCATCACCCAATACGGCTGAATAGCACTCTCCCCATCTTCATTCACCAGTCCACGGATCGCGTTGAGCAAACTCCACGGATTGAAAACCTTTCGGCCACCAAATATATATCCGTCATACCATTGTTCGATATCTTGATATTTATCTTCCAAATTATAATAAACGAGCATCTGTTTGACATCATTTTCACTAAACCCCCAGAATTCATCTGGCAATTTCGTCATGACATCGATCACGCCGGGATTGTTCATCCCCGTAAATATAGATTCTTTCGCGACGCGCATACAGCCAGAAATCACGCCATACGCGAGGTTGCTGTTTGTCTTGAATCCAGAGGATATAAATCTGCCGATCAATTTGACCGTCTTATCGAAAAGCTCAGTTCCAGGATGATGGCTGTCATATATCGCTGCCTTCTGTAACGGAACATCATACTCGTCGAGCAGAATCACCGTCTTGCGTTTGGCTGTGCGGTACAACCACTCTGTAATCTGTTCAAAATATTGCATCAAATTGGCTTCCGAGGCTTTGCCATCAAGATAACTCTGCAAAACGTCAGTCTCAGATGCGCCAAGCACGCCACTCTTTTTCAAAATAGTTTCATGCGCATAACTCGCACGGCGCACAGCCCCGCGAAGCTGACCGATCACTTCCTCAATACTATCCCCCGACACATCCTTGAGCGACATAAAAATCACCGGATACTGCCCCATCTCGCGAAGCACTTCCTCTCCGGCATCCATCACCTTGAGCCCTTCAAAATACCGACGGTTATCAACAGGCTTGCCATCATCATCCAGCCTGTATTCAAAAAAGGCCTCAAGCGTCTTGAGCATCAGCGTCTTGCCAAATCGACGCGGCCGAGTTGCAACACAGATCTCCCGCCTCTGCTCGATCAAGAACGGAATGAACCCTGTCTTATCGACGTAATAAATGCCTTTATCACGCAATCCTGTAAAACTTTCCGATATCTCGCCAAAAGGTATCAATTTTTTAGACATCACGCGCACCTCCATACATCTGTGGGCAAGCACCCAGTTTACCATAACTCGCCTGGTTGCAAATGGCGAGTTTTTTCGCGGGATTGCCCGGCTATCGCGTTGCGATACGCCGGGCCACGCACGGCCTATCGCCTGCGGCGATACGGCCTCGCGTTGCGCGCTATTTGCGTATTGCGCCATACGGCGCAATCGGCAAATACACGCGCAACACCGCATGAATCCTAGCTTTCCGCATCGCCATATTTTTTTGCATTTTTATGGTAATGAGGGCTTGACATTATTTTTTTTTTTATGATGCGATAGGTTTATAGCCTAATATCGGCTGTAAATCACACTCACCCTTTCAAATAGGGATAAATCTCATGGCGAAGCAATGTAAAATCGGAGCGGAAAATCATGAACATTGATGACAGAATTAAGAAAGATTTGACGGAGCTTTACAATAACGGCGCAACGCCTGGCGATATTCAAAATGCGTTGCTCTTAGACGGTTTAATTCAAGCAGAGGATGGCCAAACCTCATTTGCCACCCGGGCGCTTCCCAAATATTATGGCGGTGATCGCAAAGCAAAAACGGTCATGGTCATGCTTAACCTGGGATATGGTGTCGCAGAGGCCAATCAATCCCTCAGTCATGACCTTGAAAGACGCTCGATGAAAAATGCCATCGATCTTGAGAATTATCACCAATCGTATATCACTTATAATTATGATAATAATCGGAAAGATAATTTCGACCTAAAGCAAGCCTTTTTTCTTCATAAATGGAAGGACACTGGAATTAATCTGCCCCTATTTTCTGATAAAAGCGAACTTCAACCTTTACTCGATGCAAGGCACATCGTACTTACCCAGAAATTGGGATTGGAATTGATCCCGTATGCATCCAGATCGTTTAGCAAATTTAATCCCCAAAAGATTCATCTGCTCGTTCCTTTTGTAGAAACCCTGTTTGATGAAATCTTCTCTCATGATAGAAAATACGTCATCTTCTGTTCAAGGAAGTTTCATGCTGTTTTTGATGCCTATAACAAAGTACATCCTGATGCCATAAAGTTTGATAAGAAATACGTTTCGATGGGAAAAATTGGGGATAGTAAAATTTCAGGCTCATGCAGCCTGATTACCATTAATTTCAAAAACAAATCTTTAAAAGCCATCATCGCCAATACCTTTCCACATCAAGGCTTGCCCAATGCATATCGCCTTATGGAAATGTATGGAACGTTTTGTTATAAACAATATTTAAAACACATAAAGAACAGATAACCCAAAAGGAGAACGCGTCCGATGAAACACTCAGACCTCTATTGGCTGTCGATTGCCGCAACGTTTTGTATCGCCGTTGAAGGAGGCATCGCATGATGAAAAAACATATCACACTCGCCCTATCCATCGCCGCTCTCTTGGGCGTCATTGGATGTGACGACAATCCTGCATGTAAAACCGAAGGTTATGTGAGCTGTGGCGGCACATGCATTGACCCGAAGACATCAAACGCATACTGCGGCGCAAATGAATACTGCGAAAATTTTGTTGCATGTAAAGAAACCGAAACATGCTTTAATGGCCGCTGCCGCCCCACAAACTGCGAACCCGATGAACACCACTATGATGTAGTCTGCGAGAAAGACAGCGCGGACAACTGTGGCGAGCATGGGGTAAAATGTGCCGATAAGGTGGAAGGCTGGAAATCCGGAACATGCGTCGACAAGACAT
>JAFZFY010000276.1 GCA_017555665.1 Pseudomonadota bacterium
CCGATACTGCCGCCAATGGCAGACAATCCCAAGAGTGTTGATTCTTTGATGCGCCATTGGGATTGCTTGGCTTTCCATTTGTCAATGCCATACATGAAGAATGTGATGACGTTGATGGCAGCCAGGTAAATTAGGATAATATAAATGATGTTTTCTTTTGACATGGCTTTGATATCCCAACACTTGATGTTCCATAAATGACATGGAAGAACCGCAAATAATCAACATCAAGCGGCTATTTGACTGGTAGTATAAATCGATATTTTTTGCAAGATTGAAGCGAATGCAGGATAAGATTTGGGCTGCGACTCAGCCCATAAACTTGTCTGAAGTATGGAGATCATCGCGGACAGGCAGTAGGCAGTATAGATGGTAGGCGGTTGTTAGCCACACAGGAATTTTTGCCCTGAGGGTATATAAATATACGACTGCTTATAGGCGCGAAAAGTGTTGAAATGTTCGTGATCCAGAGGGCGTCTGAGTCGTAACCGACAACGAGGTTTTGAGCGCATCACATATTGGCAATCGCCTTGAATGGTGCATTAAAGGATGACGGGCGTATCGGCGCAAGCCGATAGCCCGGCGCGTGCCGCGTATGCCGCAGGCATAGCGGCCGTTCAAAGACGTCAGATGTCGGGTGTTGAATGGTTTTGACGGTAGTGCGGCTGTATTTTGAGGGTGTTGCGCGCGGCTGAGCACGCCGGGATGTGCTTAAAATGCCTTTGGGTGCGCTTATCCGGGCCTGATTATTTCTGTCTGCGAGCTGGTATGGCCATGCCGAGCGCGATCAGGCAAAAGAGGAGCAGGGCGATCGGCGCCTGGCTTGGCGTATAGGGGGAAGCGGTGCATGAACGCTTTGTTTCGAGCGGTTTTGTCTGCTGTGCGGCCGCGGCTTCACGTGCCTGTCTTTCGGCTTCTTGGGCAGCGGCTTCTTGGTTTTCTCTTTCGACTTCGAGAGCTTCTGCTTGCCAGGCTTGTTCTGCAGCGAGTGCGGCCAGATAATGGGCACACATTTCTTGGACATCTGCCGAGGGGCATCCTCTGCATCTATAGCAGTTTGGATTTCCGAGCCATTCGATAGGTTGGCAGCCAATGCAATTAGGGACGCACCATGAATCGCACTCTGCTGGAAATGGCGCAATATCAGCCAGAGCTGTTGCGGGTAGGCATACGAATAGGGCAAAGAGGAGAATGGATAGTTTTTTCATAGGATTCTGCGGGGGATGAATTGTTGTGGTTGATTGGGGTTATCTTGCGTGGCTGCAGTATGAGGGGGAGGGGGAGGGGAGGGGATTTGCAAATGCAGTGGCTGGAATACAGATGACGAGTGCGAAGATAAGTATGCGTAAATATTTCATGACGTAACCTATAAAAGCATGGACCAGAGATGGTCGAAAACGCCAGAGACCGAAAGCACTACGCCTATGATATAAGAACTTGCATTTGCTGCAAGTGAAAATAGAAATGGGGAGTGTATTTTTTTTGCGTATCTGCGGTAAATCAGCCATTCGACACAGAGTGCCGCAATTTCGAGCGGGGCATGGAACGCCCAGATGGGAAGCGCCGTGTATATGATGCAGAGATTGGAGATCAGGACGACAATAGGATTTGTGATGATTTGTGCGAGAATAACGACTTTGAGTGTTTTGCGGTCGCGGTATCCCGCGATGAGCGCGACCGAGAGTTCGATGAGTATCGATAACGCGAGTGCAATAATGTGCAGTATTATCAAGGCAATCATGAGCGTAAGGGCGGCTTGAGGCCTGTGCAGGGAAGTGTGAGGGCATGCAATGGTGCTGGAGATAAGCACCAGCCTTTAGGGATGAGGCGGTGTGGGTCAAGCCTTTGAGCAGAAAGCCGTTGATGTGCGCTTGAGAGAAGTCGCCGGGGATGCCGGGATGCGTGTTTTGGGGGGCCGGAAATTTAAGGCTCTGTTCTGCGACTGTGGATATGGATTTGTTTTTCCTAAGGCAATGAGCATCCAGGGGGCTTATTTCGCTTACGCGGCGGGCAAATTCCGGGCGTTCGCTCGGTTGTGACGGCATACGATTCCTGAGTGCGTACATGAAAGCGAAATTCGAGCATAAGCGAGTACCTCCGCAGGCGGCTATATATAGCATAAACCGATGATAGACGAAATGCCGAAATGTGCCGTAATTTCGCTGTCATCGCGACGGTTCGGGCGGCGTATCGGCATCGCTACGCGATGCCGATAGCCAGCCCAGGCGAGGCGTATTGGCGTAAGCCAATAGCCGTGCGACAAAAGGATCGTGCGAGCTGGGGTACGCCAGGCGTGTGTTTGCGAGGCAAGGCCGAGCGTTTGGGCGGCGTGAGTGCGTCGCGTTAATGGGGCGGCGCTTGCTTTTTACGTTGTGAATATGGTATCGATATATGTTGGCAGGGGTGCCTTGTATTTCTGACAGATCGCCAGGAAATTGGATGATCCCTTTGATGGAGGCTGCGATGCTCGGTTTTATCGTCCTTTCCGTAGTATTTGTGATCGCCGTGGTTATTTTTCATTACTTCGCGATCTGCAAGGGGCCCAGATCGGTGGTCATTTCCAAAGGGATTGCAAGCCTCATCTTTGTATTGATCGGTGGGGCGGGACTGATGCGTTACAGCGGAGAAGCTGGCGCGTTGCCTGTGATGCATTATACGTTGTTTGCCGGACTTGTTTTAGGATTTGCGGGCGATATTCTTCTGGCATTGAGGAATGTCTATGCATCTAAAAAGAGTCAGTTCATTGTATTCGGAATTATTGCATTTGCATTAGGTCATATATGTTATTCTATATTGACATTTGACGGCTATTCGACCGAGCTTGCGCACGTGGATGCGTTAAACGGTATCGGGCAGATCGCAATGCTTGGCTTGCCGTTTGTGCTCAGCGCGGCGATTGCTTCTGTGATTGTAAAAACTGCGCCGCGTTTCAATGTGGATTATGGGAAACTGAAGCCAGGGGTCTTGATATATACATGCATTATTTTGGTATTTGTCACCTCTGCCATACTTTGGAGTATATTTTTATATACGCATACCGGCGCGCTTACATCATTATGGCTCATCGTGCCAGTACTGCTGTTTTCAGCTTCAGATTACATGTTGTCGATGAACTATTTTGATAAGGCGCAAAAACATGGGGAACCCAGACATATTATTGCCATACATGTGACATATTATCTGGCGCAATATATGTTTGCTTCATACCTGTACTGGCCTGCGATATCCATGACGGCCTGACCCATGCAGGTCATTTACTAGGCATCCGGAGCTTGATTCCGGAACCTGACATTCATTCCTTAAGGAGAACCTATGGAACGTCCCATTGCTTGGAAATCATACGATCAGAATACCAAAGATGAAGTATTTGCTTTTGCGGAAGCGTACCGCAAGTTCATCTCAAAATGTAAAACGGAGCGCGAATGCGTCACTGAATTCAAAAGACTTGCGAAGCAGGCGGGGTTTATCGATCTCCAGGAGGTCATAGATAAAGGGACACGGCTCCATCCGGGCGACCGTGTGTTCGCGGACAACCACGGCAAGATGCTGGCATTTTTCATCATCGGGCGCGAGTCTATCGAGCACGGCATGAACATTCTGGGGGCGCATATCGATTCGCCGCGTCTTGATCTGAAGCCGAACCCGCTGTATGAGGATACAGGCATGGCCATGCTTGATACGCATTATTATGGCGGGATCAAGAAATATCAATGGGTCACGCTTCCGCTGGCAATACATGGGGTTGTCGCCAAAAAAGATGGCTCTGTCGTGACGCTTTCGATCGGTGAGGATCCGGAGGATCCGGTTATTGGTATCAGCGATCTTCTCATTCATCTTTCGGCAGAGCAGCTCGAAAAGAAGGGTGCGAAAGTCGTGGAAGGCGAGTCGCTTGATGCGCTCGTGGGAACGATCCCGCTCATTTCTAAAGAGGATGATAAAGAGATCAAAGATCCGGTGAAAGCAAATATTCTTGCGCTTCTCAAAAATAAATATGATTTTGAGGAGGAAGATTTTCTTTCGGCAGAGATCGAGATCGTGCCAGCCGGCCCGGCACGCGATTACGGCATTGACCGTAGCATGATCATGGGGTACGGCCATGACGACCGATGTTGCGCTTATCCATCTTTTGCAGCGATGCTTGAAGTCAGCGCGCCGCGCAAGACAAGCGTCTGCCTGCTCGTCGATAAGGAGGAAATCGGATGCGTCGGCCCGACTGGCATGGAATCGCGCTTCTTTGAGAATATCACTGCCGAGCTCATGAATGCCTGTGGCGATTATTCGGAATTTAAGCTCAGACGCGCGCTGCAGAACTCCAAAGCCTTGTCGTCTGATGTCAATGCGGCTTTCGATCCCAACTATCCCGCCGTGATGGAAAAGAAGAATGCCGCATTTTTCGGGCGCGGTCTTGTATTCAGCAAATATACGGGATCGAGGGGCAAAGTGTGTTCTAATGATGCGGATGCCGAATATGTGGCACTCATGCGAAAAATTATGGATAATGCGAATGTATTTTTTCAGATGGCTGAACTTGGCAAAGTCGATGCCGGCGGCGGCGGCTCTATCGCATATATGCTCGGAAATTATAATATGAGCGTCATTGACAGCGGTGTGGCCGTTCTCAACATGCACGCCCCCTGGGAGATCATTTGCAAAGCGGATCTGTATGAGGCCAAGAAAGGCTATATCGCTTTTCTGCTGAATGCATGATCATGGTAACGCTGCCGCCGTTGGGCGGCGGCTTCTCTCTATCACTTATGGCTTTGTTCTGTGTTGATGAATATGGCAATTCCTATCGATTTCGGGAGATTTTATATGCGCAAGTTTATTATTCCTAATATCATTGTTGCATCGGCATTTGCTGTTTTGGGGTGTGCCGAATCAGACAATACGCTCATCATTCGTGGGGATATTAGTGATAGCTCGGACTTCTCTGGCCCGGACACGACGCAGGAGCCTCAGGAGCCGCAACAGCCTGTGGATACCGAAAACCCGGATGCACCCAGTATTCCCGACACGCCGGATTCCCCACAGGATCCCGATACACCCGATTCCCCACAGGATCCCGAC
>JAFZFY010000277.1 GCA_017555665.1 Pseudomonadota bacterium
ATAATTCTATCCGATAGATCAGCCGGGGCAACGCCCTTCGGCATAACGGATGCTGCCGGTTGCCGGAAATGCAGGTTTGGCAACGTAATTTTGAATGCATTAGAAGTGATCTCGAGTTTGGGTTTGACTGGAGCATCCGCATAGCATTCATGAATCTTCATAAGTCCCGTACCATACGCCTCTATGAGATGCAGCCTATAGAATACATTGGCTAAATTACGGTTCCGCAATACAGACACGCCCAAACTGAGGTCGTCTGGCTGTATCCCTGGTGCCAATCCTCCAAGTGTGACAAATTCAAGACGATCGTCAAACATGCTCACAAGCGTGGCCCCGGCAATATCATATTTCCGATGAATAAAAGCATTGAGAAGGCTTTCACGAATGGCCTCTACTGGATAATCCCGTTCATCTATGCGTTCCAGTCCTTCAAAGCGAGAATGAAGCCGGTTGTGCCGATTAATAAATTCAAAACTCTGCTGCATTTGCTCGAAAAGCGACCCAGTGGCCTCGATACGATCACGGAAGACGGTTTTGGCACTGCCATCAAATACAGCCAGCTTTACAGAATGCATACACTGATCTGAAAGAAGAAGGGCCAGATTTGTATATATTCCATCCGAATTGATCAGCCCCAGCGAGCGTTTCTGCGCATCCCCAAATGCAACTTTTTTCTGTCGAAAATACGCATCTGCTTTTTTAAATGTCACTTCCTGACATAGAGACACGGCTTCTTCATAACATGCCCCAGATGTTTCCGAAATCATGTTTAAAATGGCCGTTTCCGAGGCCGGAACCGAAGCCGCTCCCTGCCTCACATAAACGCCCTCCGGCCGAATACCTTTTCCTGAAAGATAGTACGGGCGCGACGTCCCACGCTGAACAGTTAGCTCCACAACGCTCCGGCCATTCATATCTATTGTCCGACATCGCGTGAACAGCGTGATGTCTGGCCGGATAGCATCCCGAACCATATTCATGATACGAAGCATGGTTTCGTCAGGATCAGATACGCCACATACCGAACCGTCATCCTCCACGCCAACAAGCAATCGCCCGCCTTCTGTATTTGCAAAGGCCACCACTGTAAACTTGATGTCCTCAATATACTGCTTTTTAAACTCTAGATTTGCCTGCTCGTGTTCCATGACCACCCCTCCATTCTATCACCATTCTAACACATTCTAACACCCGTTGTGAGAACGATGTGAGAATGCTGTTATGACCTGATATGGTCCCAAAGTCAAACACCCAGAAAATCCCTTAAAAATTGCAGCCCAAATGATAACGGCAAGGCACAAAGGCACCATATCCTCACTATTGCAATCGCGCCACACGCCCGCTATCTTTTGGCGAGCCTTTATCCGTCAAAGACTTATGTCGATTCACAAAATTCAAAACAAAAGACACATTCATGACGACAGAAGAATCCCTCGAACGCTTGCGCACCGGCCACAAAAACTTTCTTGCAGGAGCAGCCGCCCCCACATCCTCGCTTAATCTCATCGCCAGCCTGTCAAACGAAGGCCAGCATCCGTTCGCCTCGGTCATCACATGTTCCGACTCGCGCGTCGCGCCAGAAATCCTGTTCAACTGCCGCCTCGGGGACATCTTCACAATCCGCGCCGCTGGCAACGTCCTGTCAGACTACGGCATGGGCAGCCTCGAATACGCCTTCGATCACCTGCACACGCCGCTCATCCTCGTCCTCGGGCACTCCAAATGCGGCGCCGTCAAAAGCGCATGCGCACACGACGTACACGGCCACGCCAGCCTCCAAGCGCTCATCGACAAAATCGCGCCCGCCGTCCAAATCGCCGAACGCAACCCCGACCTCGCGGAAGATCTCAACATCGAGCACACGATGCACGACATCCTCGCTTACGCCCCATTCCAAGCCCATCCCGAAATCATATTCGGCGCAAAATACGACATCGCGACCGCAAAAATCCGCTATCTCAAATCGTTCGACGCGAACCTCAATATCACGACACGCCCCTGGGACTGATATTTGGGGGCACATGCCTATCGCCTGCGGCGATACGGCATGCCAAAGCCGCTATCTCGCCCATCGCTCGATACGCGGCTTTTCTTTTGGGCACCCCAAAACTGAAAGCCGCCGCGTATGTCAAAGCCATAGCGGCGGCAAAAAAAAGGGCGCGTATGGCAAAGCCATAGCGCCCTCCAAAAAGTCAGCAGACCCTATTAAATCAATGATTTGGGCGGCACGACCGCGCCTCTCGGGATCACCGTGATACCGTCGCGCACATAGTAAAACTCGCCATCATAGTTCAGGCCTTCCGGCTGCCGACGGATGATCACGTCATCGCCGATGCGCGCATTCTTGTCGATGATGCAATGCTCAATCGTCACGTTGCGCCCGATACCGAGCGGGATGTCACTCGCGACCTCTTCATCATCAAGGAGATGCGGGTTCTCTTCCTCATAATAATCGGAACCGAACATCACAACTTCTTTCAAAGTCGCGCCAGGCCTCACGATGCTGCGCACACCGATGACCGAGTCGGAAATGATCGCGCCGTGAAGATCCGTGCCCTCGGCCACAAGACTGTCGCGAATCGCGGAGCGGATCACGCGTGCAGGCGCCAGCGAGCGCATATGCGTAAAGATCGGATGACCCGGACAATAAAGCGGGAACGGCGGATTGACCTGTGTCGCCTGAATATTTGCCTGGAAGAATGCCGAAATCGTCCCGATATCCGCCCAATAGCCCTCGTGCAGATGCGTCGCAATCTTGACCTTGCCAATGAGCGACGGAATAATCTGGCTACCGAAATCATCCGCACTATCCGACGTCAGGCAGTCGCTCAACAGCTTGCTCTTGAACACATACACGCCCATGCTCGCCAGGTACCAACCATCATCCGGATTGAGACCGACCTGACGGCAAAGATGTTCAGGCGCGCGGAAACGCTCAATCACCTCGGGATCTTTCGGCTTCTCCACGAACTCGACCACATAGCCCTGTTCATCGACGCGCAAAAGCCCCATGCGCGACGCATCATCACGGTTCACAAGATACACCGCAAGCGTCAGCCCCGCATCCATGTCGCGGTGATGCTCGATCATCTTCGAATAATCCATGCGGTACAGATGATCACCCGAAAGAATCAGTGTGTCCTCTGTCGCAAAATGGCGGATATGGTGAAGCGTCGCACGCACCGCGTCCGCCGTCCCCATAAACCAGTCCTGGCTGCGCTCTGTCTGCTCTGCCGCCAAGATCTCGACAAAACCTTTCGAGAACGAATCAAACTTATATGCCATCATAATATGGCGATGAAGACTCGCACTCAGAAACTGCGTCAAAACGAACACTTTGTTGATGCCCGAATTAATGCAGTTCGAAATCGTCACATCGATCAGGCGGTATTTGCCAAACAGAGGCACCGCAGGTTTTGCCCGCTCGTGCGTCAGAGGGAATAAACGGCTACCACGGCCGCCTCCTAAGATTACTGCTACGACTCTGTTCATATTTACCTCCCTCGTTTTCGGATCGATTTCCGAAAATAACGATTTTCACATCCTACTCCCCATCTCGCTTTGTCTCAACAGGATTCTATATGTTTCACCGAAATTAATTCATAAATCATAAACGACATCCGCAGACAATTCACACATATAACCACATATCACCACACACTTATTCCATCGGCAGAACATTAAACTTTCTATCTATTTGCATTTGATATAAAGCGCGCGCACTGGATATGGGCAAAACGCCGGCGCGATTGTCCCTAAAGCGCGACTTCCCCTCCACGCCCCCAAGCCTGGCATGAAAAAGACTGATTATCTGGAAAAACTCAGAAACGGCGACGCGCTGTCGCGCAAACAGCTGATCCACCTGACGATCACGCTGAGCCTGCCAGCCATCTTTGCCCAGATTTCCTCGATCGTCATGCAGTACATCGATGCCTCGATGGTCGGGCATCTCGGCTCCGAAGCCGCCGCATCCATCGGGCTGGTCTCCACGACGACCTGGCTTTTCGGCGGCCTGTGCATGGCCATGAATATCGGCTTCACCGTACAGATCGCCCAAGCCATCGGCGCAAAAGAAGACAAGAAGGCCAGAAACCTCGTCCGTCTGGGGCTGCTCGCTGCGCTCGTGTTCAGCCTCACGCTGCTTGGGATCGGCACCGCCATCAGCAACTGGCTCCCACACTGGCTCGGAGGAAGCGACGATATCATTCCCAACGCTCGCTGGTACTTCCTCATCTTCGCGCTCTCGATGCCCATCTTTCAGCTCAACCGCATCGCGGGCGGCATGATCCAAGCCAGTGGGAATATGAAATTCCCGAGCATCCTGCACATCCTCATGTGCCTGCTCGATGTCGTGTTCAATGCTGTGCTCATCTTCCCAAGCTGGACATTCTCGCTCTTTTCAACAGAAATCACGATCCCCGGCGCAGGACTCGGCGTGCTCGGTGCCGCGCTCGGCACGACGCTCGCGGAACTCGTCATCGCCTGCTTTATGCTCTTCCACCTGCTGTTCCGCTCGCCTGCACTCAGGATACGGCGAGATGAACCGCTCGTGATCGCTAAAGCGAATTTGATAAAAGCCTTGAAAATTGCGCTTCCCGTGGGCTTTGAACAAGTCGTGATGTGCGGCGCATACATCGCGTCCACGAAGATCGTCGCGCCGCTCGGCGTCACCGCGATCGCCGCAAACTCATTCGGCATCACCGCCGAAAGCCTCTGCTACATGCCAGGGTACGGCATCGGCGCGGCCGCCACCACGCTCATCGGGCAATCCATCGGCGCAAAGCGTCACGATCTCACACGAAAACTCGCATGGCTCACCACAAGCCTCGGCGTAACCGTCATGACCGCCACCGGCGCGCTCATGTTCATCTTTGCGCCAGAAATGATCGCCCTGCTCTCGCCAGACCCGGAAATACAGACGCTCGGCACCATCATCCTTCGCATAGAGGCATTCGCAGAACCCCTCTATGGCGCATCCATCGTCGCAAACGGCGTGTTTCGAGGTGCCGGCGACACACTCGTGCCAAGCATCTTCAATTTCTCGTGCATGTGGCTCGTGCGAATCCCCCTCGCGGCCGTCCTTGCATCCTCCATGGGACTCAAAGGCGTATGGATCGCCATGTGCATCGAGCTCTGCTGCCGAGGCATCCTCTTCCTCATTCGTCTCTCAGGCAAGCGCTGGCAAAATAAAAAACATGCCGCATCAGCCCCAAACTGATACCTGCATCACTCCTTACTACATCAATTTTTCTTTAGGAAAGGAACGTGGGGAAAAACCTTTCTTTGGTTACCAAAGAAAGGTTTTTCCCTCACCAAAACTACCCTTTACACATCCTCTATCGGCGCGCGATGCCGACGCGTACGCGTGCGCACACGCGCAGAGGCTTGCGCATCATCACCTGAAATATCAACGGTTTCAGAGTTTTCAGGTGCCGACACACGGCGGCGTTTGTCCTTCCCAGGTACAGGCTTTGCGGCTTCTTCCGTGGCAATCGTTGCTTCTGCCGGTTTATCATCTTCGAGCGCAGGTTTAGCGAGTTCTTCTGATGGTTTTGCAGGGTCATCGGGGGGCGCGACTTCGGATGATGTTGTTTTTTTCTGAGCAGGCGAACGGCGACGTCTTTCTTTCACGGGTTTAGGCGTGTCCTCAGCTGGTTTAGCCGCTTCGACCACAGGTTTGGCAATTTCCTCGACTGGCTTAGCCGCTTCGACCACAGGTTTGGCAATTTCCTCGACTGGTTTAGCAGCTTCGACCATAGGTTTGGCAATTTCCTCAGCTATTTTAGGCGCATCCGCAGGTTTAGCGGCATCGACAACGGGTTCTGCATTTGCAGAAATCGGCCCGCGGTGTCGTCTCTCGCGCACGTGTCTGACAGGCGCCTCTCCCCTGCTGACCGCATCTTCCTCAGGTTTCGCGATATCTGCCACGGGTTTCGCGATATCTGCCACGGGTTTCGCGATATCTGCCACGGGTTTCGCGATATCTGCCACGGGTTCTGCAATACGCGCCTCAGAATGCGTCGCATGCACTGCAACTTCATGCACATGGCGCGAAGGCTGTTTCGCATCTTCGCCCTTTCCACCGTTACATCTAAACAGCTTGCGCACGCGCTGGGGCTTCGGTTGTTCGGCATCTGCCGTGATTTCAGGCTGCACAGCAACCGCAATTTCTGTCGCATTCACAGGTTCGCGCGACACCGTGCGCTCTGTCGCGTTATCGGGTTCAGATTTCGCTTCGAGCACAATTTCTGGAGTTTTTTCGGGTTCGGGCTTCACCGTGATCACGGGCACTGGCTGCACCGCGACCGCGAGTTCTGGGGCTTTTTCGGATTCGGGCTTCGCCGTGATGGGCTTAACGCCGATGGGCCGCATCGGCGGCTCTTCTTCATCCTCATTATCCTGCTTAAACACAGGTGCCGGCTGTACTGGCCTGCGCTCCGTTTGATCCCTGCGATACCCACGGTCATTGCGCGAATCAAAGCCCCTGCGCCTGTTATCGGTACGCCCACGGCCGCCTTGCGGATTGTTGCGCCGCCACTTGTCCAGACTGCTCTGCACGCTGAAAGACGCATCCTCATTGCGTGCGCCGCTATCCTCCGCATCTGCAAGGACTTCGGGCGCTTCGAAATCTTCTGCCGCAACCTCGGGCTCATCGTCCGATTCTGGCCGCTCTTCATCCAAGCGATTGAGCGCAGCTTCCGAATCGGCAAGTTCTTCAGGCTCGGAATGACCACTCGTGCCCATGAACCGCGCCGCCCGATCGAGATCGAGTTCCAGCGAGCACACGACAACCCCGTGATCGCTCTTGCACTTGTCCAGCCCTTGGTTTGTAAAGGTCTGATCGACCAGATGATCATTATAGACCGACACTAGCCCGACGCGCCCCGTGTTGCGCGGATACTCCGTCACGAGTTCCTGCGACACCATGATCTGATCAAGGCTCTCATACATGCCGTTGTGAATGTGCGTATAATAGAAATCCTGATAACTGCGCCGCGCCTGAATATCCTTGACGTGATACAACAAAAGCTCCCAGCCACGACGCTTCACGTTGTCCGCAAGCCTATGCTGCGGCACCTCGCCAGAAATGATGCGCGATGTCACGGCATTTCCTGTATCGTTGACATCGCCGCAGAGAATCACGGGATGTTCAGGAATCTCGAGCTCACGCGCAACAAGCGCACGCAAAGCCACAGATTCTGCAGCCCTCAGCATCAGAGAACGGCTCTCTGCACGCGCAAGATCCACCGGATCAAACGGATCTTCGTTGGCATAAAAGATCGCACGCTTCGACTTGAGATGCACGACAAACACCGTGATCAAGCCGTAATCGCGTATGCGGATATCCGCCTTGATTACCGCACGCGTGAACGTCGTGAACGGCAATGCAACAGGATCGCGCCCTTTCGGATTGAAATCGATCACTGCATTTTCGGGAAAATGCGTAAAAACCTCAAGATTTTCGACCGGATACCGCGACAGAAGCGCCACGCTCGGCTGGTCGCCGCCAGTCTCTGCCATATACAGACGCGCCTTGCGATATTTCGGATTATTCTTGATGATCCGGACCATCGCCTCGCGGTCAAACAGTTCCTGAAAACCGATGATATCCGCATCCATCTGGTTGAGCATGAACTCTGTCCACTCAGACTTGCGCCGGTATTCCTCGCGCGTCAAGCCAAGCGTGCCGCCATAAAGCCCCTTGTCGGGAAGCATGAAGTTCATCAGATTGAATGTGCCCACCTTGATCGTCTTGATATTATGACCCATAACGCCCCTTACTGTTCAGCCACTTTGGTCGCGGTCTTTTCAAACCATGAAAATACCCGATATGCTTTTATCACGTTGGGGATATGACAACAAAAAAATGCGAATGATACAGCACAATTATATGCACACGACCTATGGCAAAGCGGCGTAGCCAGAGGGGGTAGCGGCGTATGCGCGCAGCCGCAGGCGAGCACATAGCCGCGCAGGGGGAGGCTTCCCCCTGCACACAAATCAGACACACAGAAACGTCACCGACCTCGCTAAAAAACAAAATTTCTGGTAAATCGGCGCAGCACATGACGCTCATGCGCCCAATTATCAACACATTGGAGGCCCTCATGGCAGATGATAAAGACAAAACGAACTCAAAAAGCATGTCATTTTATCAGATTTTTAAAAACCTCGTCCCATACGTCAAACCCTACAAACTCATCATCCTTGCGACGCTGTTTCTGACGCTCGTCGGATCGGGTCTGGCGCAGGTCAACGCACTCGTGCTGCAATATGCCGTCGACTCGGTCAGCGCGCTCGTGGGCGCGGAAAACAAGCTCAAGGATGGCTTCGTCATCCTCACCTGGATCACCGTGATCCTGCTCAGCAAGGAAATCCTGGTTGCGCTCATCACGTTCTGCCAGCGTTTCCTCGGCGCGAAGCTGCGCATCTCGATTTCGAAGAGCCTCGCGCTCAAGGCCGTCGACCGCATCCTCACCTATCGGATGTCATTCTTTAGCGCGAAAGACAACGACGCCGGCAAACTCCAGACGCGCATCGATCGCGGTGTTGAGAGCCTCACGCGCCTCGTCAACAACTTCTTCCTCGACATCCTGCCGCTCGTCGCGAACGCCGTGCTCGCGCTCGTCCTGATGTTCCGCTCGAACGTCAAAGTCGGCCTCGTCGCGCTCTGCATCATCCCGGTCTTTTTCTACATCACGATCCTTCAAGGCAAGAAACTGCGCGGCTGGCGCGAGAATCACCGCCACTATCGCGAGGCAAAGAGCCACTCGGTGCTCAACATCCTGCAGTCCATCTCCGTCATCAAGTCGTTCAACCGCGAAAAAATCGAGTCCGACAAGCAATACGAACTCCAAGACCAGATTACAGAAAACCAGCTCAAAACGACCAAAACCGGCTTCCTGTTTGACGGCCTCAAGTCGTTCGTCGAGCAAATCGGCGTCGTGCTCATCATCATCCTTTCCGCATATCTCGTCATCCAAGGCGAAATGACCATCGGCGCGATCATGATGCAAGTCATGCTCTACAACAACGTGTCCTCGCCGATTCGCCAGCTCCACCGCATCTATGACGACATGAACGACGCGCTCGTCTATTCCGAAGGCTATTTCGATGTCATCTCGGCAGATGGCGAAATCGAGGATCGCGGCAGGGTGAAAGAGGAAACACTCGAACCGACATTCGTCATCAAAAACGTTGATTTTACTTATCCAAACGGCCCCAAAGCGCTCAAAGCTGTCAGCCTCACGATCGAAAAGGGCAAGATCACCGCGCTCGTCGGCCTGTCGGGTGCCGGCAAAACGACGCTCATCAACCTGCTCGACAAATTCTACGCGCCAGACTCCGGTTCGATCACGCTCGGCGGCATCGAGCTCTCGGAATTCGACACCGAATATCTCCGAGACAAGATCGGTATCGTCATGCAGAAAAATCACATATTTGACGGTTCCATCGAAGAAAATATCCTCTATGGCCGTCCGAACGCGACGCACGAGGAAGTCGTCCAAGCCGCAAAAGATGCCTATATCTACGATCAGATCATGGATCTGCCCAATCAGTTCGAGACGCCGGCGACGCAGCTTTCCGGCGGCCAGCAGCAGCGCATCGCGATCGCCCGCATCTTCCTCAAAAACCCGCCGATCCTGTTCCTCGACGAGCCGACCGCATCCCTCGACGCCATCGCGACCGAGCAAATCAAAAACAGCATCGACGCGATCAAAAAGAACCGCACCGTTGTCATCATCTCGCACAGCATCTCGCAGATCATCGATGCCGACATCATCTATGCAATGAAACAAGGCCAGATCGTCGAACACGGCACACACGAAGACCTCTACCGCCAAAAAGGCGTCTATCACGACATCTTC
This sequence comes from Pseudomonadota bacterium, assembly GCA_017555665.1. Classification (GTDB taxonomy): domain Bacteria; phylum Myxococcota_A; class Bradymonadia; order UBA4248; family UBA4248; genus UBA4248. Next base: position 9,870 of record JAFZFY010000277.1, read on the forward strand.
TCCGCCTCCGCGCGCTCGTTGAACATCGTCAAGCTGGCGCAGACCTTCGACATCGACGGCGACGGCCGCATCGATTTCATGCCCGGCGAAGAGCCGATCGACTGCGCACGCGACGATTTCTACATTTTGTGCGACTCATTACGATTTCAATTTTGGACCGTCCGCTATGCCTGCGGCATACGCGGCCGAGCGCCGCTATCGCTCACGCGATACGCGGCGCTTTCTTTTCTGCCTCTCCAAGTATCCATGATTATGACTTGAGTATCTGTATAAAAAATTATATTTTGAGAAATAATGCCAACCACTTGGCTTTTTTTTACTTTTACCGCATTTTGTTCAATTTTTGAGCAAACGATTTTCAGCATATTGCTGAACCATTGAATACATATCCCCAAAGGAGTACGTCATGTCCAAAAAGTCCCTCCTCGCAAGCGCAACACTCGGCCTCGCACTGATTTCCGCCCCTGCGATGGCTCAAGATGTCAATGAAGCTGCCCCTGTCGAATTCCAGATTGCCGATCAATTCGACTACCACATTCAGCCGCAACTCCACATGACCGACCTCGCCTACAACGACTATGAAGATAACTATGCCTATGCAGAAGACACCGGCTACGACTGGCAGGCTGATTCCTCCAAGTACAAGAAAATCGGTTGGGGTCTCTTCGGCGGCGGTCTCGGTCTTGTCGTTGTCGGTTTAGTCGTATTCTATGTCGGCGCCGTCAGCAGTGCGTTCAGTGGCGATGACCTCGGTGCGATCAGCTGCGTGATTGCAGGCTACCTCATGGCGGGCATCGGCGGCATCGCATTCTGGTCTGGCGTCGGCGTCCTCATTTATGAAGCCATCCACTTTAGCCCATACAGGAGAGGTCAGATCGCCGGCAACACATTCGAATGGCGTCCTTCCATCGTCGCTACGCCCGATTATCAAGGCTTTGGGCTCGATTTCCGCTTCTAATCTCGCCTGACTTTCATTTTTCAGGCAAGACGCTATACTTAAGCCGCGTATCCCCCGACACGCGGCTTTTTTTTGCCATTAAACTAATCCCCAAAGGAGTACATCGCACATCATGTCCCCCAAATCCCTCCTCGCAAGCGCAACGCTCGGCCTCGCCCTGATCTCAGCCCCGGCAATGGCCCAGGATGTCGAAGAAAACGCGTCAGCCATTGAATTTCAGATTGCCGATCAATTCGACTACCACATTCAACCGCAGCTGCACATGACTGATCTCGCCTATAATGAGGGGGGTGTCGATGACGGTTATTATTATGAGGACACCGGCTACGACTGGCAGGCTGATTCCTCCAAATACAAGAAAATCGGTTGGGGTCTCTTCGGTGGCGGTGCTGGTTTTATCGCTGTCGGTGCAATCGTATGGTTCTTCAGCCTCATCGAGGCGGTAGGTAATGCTTTGGCTGGTGGTGATGACAACCGTTTTGTCGCTGGCTTGTTTGCCAGTTACTTCATGGTGGGCATCGGCAGCATCGCTTTCTTTTCCGGCATTGGCGTCCTCATCTATGAAGCCGTCCACTTTGCCCCATACAAAAAAGGGGAGATCGCCGGCAACACATTCGAATGGCGCCCCTCCATCGTCGCCACGCCCGATTATCAGGGCTTTGGGCTCGATTTCCGTTTCTAATCTCGCCTGACTTCCATTTTTCAGACAAAAAGCTATACTCCAAAGCCGCGCATTCCCTCGACACGCGGCTTTTTTTTGCCCAGTCATAGCCATATATGCCCTCAGACTCGCATTATCCCCCAAACTTGCTTCGCACTCTGCTCTACTTGTGGCAGCTCCCGCAAAATCTGCTCGGGCTCGGCCTCATCGCGCTCTGCAAAGTCCGACACATCGGCATCCAGAAAATTGACGGCATCTATGTGCTCGAACATTTCTGGGCCGGCGGTGTCAGCCTCGGAAACTACATCTTCCTGCACACATGCGACAGCAGCCAGAAGTCGATTGCACATGAACGCGGACATCAAAAACAGTCACAAATGCTGGGGCCGTTCTATCTGATCATTGTCGGGATACCGTCAGCGATATGGTGCACATGCGCCAAGTATTCTCCCAAAATCAGCCGCGAATATTTTGATCACTTCCCCGAAAACTGGGCCGACAAGCTCGGCGGCGTCCAGCGCACTTAGCCCCCCTTATCACACAGATACGCCCCATGATCCTCTTTCTCACCAGCAGTCCCTGTCAGGATGGCGACAGCCATATCGATCCCCAGAATCAGTTCGTCGACAACCTCAAGTGGACGATTCCGCATCAAGCCCGGGTGCTTTTCATCACGGCAGCGCCAGACGATTTTGCCTTCAGCGAATACTGCGCAACCTCGATGTACGCATCCCTAGAAAGCTGCGGTCTGGTCTTCAAGTCGCTTGTCTGCCTCGATCGCCGCAACGAAGCTAATGCGCACCCCCTCATTGACCAAAGCGATTTCATCATCTTGGGCGGCGGACATGTGCCCACGCAAAACCGCTGGCTCAATGAACTCGCAATCGCCACAAAACTCAAAGCATTCCCCGGCGTCATCATGGGCATCAGCGCGGGCAGCATGAACTGCGCCGAGACCGTCTATGCACAGCCCGAATTGCCTGGCGAGTCTGAAGATCCCGATTATCAGCGCTTCCTGCCCGGTCTAGAACTCACCAAAACGAACATCCTGCCGCATTACCAAAAGCTCAAATACGACACGCTCGATAACCGTTCACTCTTTGACGATATCACGCGCGAAGACAGCAAAGGCCATTGTTTCTATGCCCTTCCCGACGGCAGCTATCTGCGGCAACAAAACGGGCGCGAAATCATCTTCGGCGAAGCATGGGCTTTCCATGACCAAAAAATCACAAAAGCCTGCGAACACGGGCAAACGCTCGTACTCAATGAACACACTTAGTTTTGACATATTTCTGATGACCTATATCTACATAAATCCAGAGGCATCCCATGACACAACGCACACACTTTCGCCCCGTTTCCAGACCAGTTCTTTGCTGGCTAGTCCCTATTTTTCTTGCACTTGCGCTCATTCCGACAACCGTTATGGCAAAAGAAATCCCCGAAGACACGCCTTCGAACGAGATCCAACAGGCAGAACACTTCGATATCATCATGCAACCGCAGCTGCGCATGAATGACCTCGCATTCAATGATTTTCAAAAAAATGAAG
>JAFZFY010000278.1 GCA_017555665.1 Pseudomonadota bacterium
ACCCCCTCTGCGGCCCTACGGGCTATTTTCTCATTATTCCCACGGTTCTTTGTTCCAGCCATAGCTCAGCGAGCCATCACCGCTTCCCCAATACATACTCGTGGAAAACTCACAATGCACCTTTGCTGTTCCTGAATATTCTGTCTCTGTTTTCTGAGCGCATTTCTTCGATATCAGCTTTGTCAATTTACCGGTATAATTGTTTTCTGGATTCAGATTCACGCTGTCCATCCACCAATAGCCGACTTCCGCACTTGTGCAAGCCACAACGAGCGTTTCGTTATTTTTCGGACGATTAGATGAATCTAAGGAAACCACACATTCTCCAGTCGTCGTATAACTGCTGCATGTCGCTTTACCTGTGCAATCAACTTTTATATCTTTGACATCAGCATCAATAATTGTAAACTCCGGTATATCTGCTGTCAGATTCCAATACTTCGGATCATGGCTCATCGTGCTCAGCTCAAGCTTGGCTTTCTGATCCCCAGGTATCATCCCACCATCAGAGTTCGGAAAGACATACAGAGACTGAGGTTTCTGCCATTCATCTGGCGCAAATGTAAGCGTTGTCTGCTTACCCTCCAATGGGGGAGTCTTCGCTTTAGACACTCTTAGGTAATAGCTGTTGCTTTTGGCGGTCACTGTGACGTCTTTTGTCGGCTTTGTTCCCAGCGTGACTTTCACTTCCTTATACACGGAAGGTTCATCTTCCCTCAAAATCGTCCCACCAATAAGCTCCGCACTCACACCGGGCACATCCTCATCGATGACTTTTACTTTTACGGTCTTGTTCCACTTATTATAATTCTTATCCTCCGATGTCGCTTTTTCATTAATGGCGACCCACTTATTGCCTGTCGATTTCTGGTCCCATACCGCGATATAAAATAGAAGCCGTGGGGTGTTATAATCCTGCGGTGTAAATGTCATTTCACCTACAGAAAGCATGACATGCTTATCTTTATCATCGCCATCGGCATTGGTCGCAGACAGCGCGAACTTAACATCCGCCGTCGGCTCTGTCGCCAAACTCAATGACATCGTGCCATAATTTGTACCGCCGATATTGCGCTCATAAATCGTTTTCGCATCAAGCGCAAATCCCAAAATATCTGCCGTATCGTCGTCTATATTTTGACCAGTAATCGTCAGCGATTTGCCATTATAAGTTGTTTCCGGGTTCTTATCTTCCGATGTAGCCGTCAGCGTAATATGGCACTTCACATTGCCATCATCGATGTTGTCGTCCACACCGACGATGGTCACTGCGATGGGCGCATCCTCACCTTTCTTAAAGAGAAGTTCTTCGGTTTCCGAAGGCGGATTGCTATCGGTCGTATATATGCCGCATTCTTTAGGGTTATCGCTTGTCACGCTTACAATGGTATCTGCCTCGGGCGCCGGCGACAGCGTCACTTGTATCGTCGCTTTTGTACCCTCTTCTTTAACCTCAAAATTGCTCACATCCGTCCGCATATTCACAGCATCGTTGTCGAGATTGACAAGCCCAATCGATGCCTCAGGCATATCTTTAAACGGACCTTCGCATCCCTCTCCCGGACGAATGATCACGTGATACGCATGTGCCGTATCATTCAGCACGTTGCCATCATCCAGACCTGTCACCTTGATGGTTTTATGTAATAAATATTCATTAGACTCAAATAAAACTTTATCATTTTCAAGCTTCGCATAAGGCTCTGAAGAGCCGTCATCATTGGCTAAAGAAACATCCAAAGTACAATCGTGTCCCGGATCCGCAGCAAGCGAAACGCCAAGTTCCACACTTGCGCCATCCTCGCTCGTATAGAGATTGTCAGGTGTAGACAACACAATCTTGGCCTCGTCCATTTCTTTCAGAACAAGATTCGCGCTCGTCTTAACATCTTGAAATGCAGCATCCTGTGAAAAGGAAGTAATCTCAAGCAAAACATCCTTATCAGTTTCCACAAGATGGTTAATTCCGCCGTTATGCTTGCATGTAATCACCGCACCGGCTTCCCAATTTTCGGGCTCAATTGTAACAGCCTTCCCCTTCACAGGGCCTTCACAGCTCACCCCTTCCACATCATCCGATCCAGCGTATGGAAAACTAAGTGTAACGCGGCTAGTCGGTGCCATACTCAAAGTCACGACAAGCCTCACCGCATTGGTTCCCCCTTCCTCCACCACGAGGTTGCCGTCTTCCGCCTGAACAAACAACTCGCCACGCTCTCGCACGCACCCATCCTGCGTACAATACGCGCCCGGCCCACACAGGCTTCCCCCACAGTTGCACTCCTGCTTGGCTTCATCGCATGTATAGCCAGCCATCACCGCATTACAGTCATCCGAGCATCCCAGCTTTGCAGGCGTCTCATTCGCTACACAAGCGTTCCCTTCGCATGACTCGCTGGCATCACACAGCACGCCGCCGCAGTTGCATTCATTCTTTTCAGCATCGCAGGTATATCCCTGCGCCACCGAACCGCAATCCGCTTCGCATCCTTGCGCTACTGGCTCATCAGGCTTCTTCTCTTTGGAACTGTCGGAATCACATCCGAGCATTCCCGCTACTGATAATGCCGCAAAACAAGAAAACCATAAAACGCGCTTATTTATCATAATGCTCTCCTTACAAATCCGAACAGCCAGACTTCATGAAGCCAGAATTAAAACTTAATCCCCATGCCTTCTTAATATCTTTCACCACCGAACAGGATACCCCCGAATTATCGAACATACGCCCAAGAGCATCCACATCATTTTTATTTATAATTGTTTTGGGATTCCAGGTCTTTAAATTCTGCGAGAACTTGCTCGCCCCACTAAACATATAGGTCATCGTTGTCACCAGTGGTACATTCCATGAAGTAATATCCTGATTAAACGATGATGCATTCCTAAACATCTCACTCATATTCTTCACTTTCGTTGTTTGCCAGCTTCCAATATTTTGATTGAAAGCTAACGCGCCCTTAAACATTTTCTCCATAGTCGTTACATTCGACGTGTTCCAAGAACCGATGTTCTTGTTAAATACTTTCGCTTGATAAAACATGCTACTCATATTGGTCACATTCGACGTATTCCATTTGCCAATATCTTGATTAAACGCTCCCGCTGTTTCGAACATACTACTCATATTCTTTACGTTAGACGTGTTCCAATTGCCGATATTCTGGTTAAATGCCGTCGCCTGCCTGAACATCTCATTCATATATACGACTTTCGACGTATCCCAGCTGCCAATATTCTGATTAAAACTCGTCGCATAATTAAACATACCACTCATGTTTGTCACTTTCGAGGTATTCCAGCTGCCAATATTCTGATTAAAACTCGTCGCATTATTAAACATACCACTCATGTTTGTCACTTTCGAGGTATTCCAACTGCCGATATTCTGATTAAACGCATACGCCCCCCAAAACATATTACTCATAGTCGTCACATTCGATGTCTTCCAAGAGCCGATGTTCTGATTAAATTTTCTCGCCCCCCAAAACATATTACTCATATCGGTCACATTCGATGTACTCCATTTGCCGATATTCTGATTAAATTCTGACGCTTTTTCAAACATCCCATACATCATCTTGACATTCGACACATTCCAACTGCCTATATCCTGATTAAAATTTCCATTCCATTTAAACATGCCACTCATATTCGTCACTCTGCTTACATTCCATTTGCCAATCGGCGCATTAAATCTGGACTCTGTAAACATATAACTCATGTCCGTCACATTCCCGACATCCCATGCGCTGATATCCTGCATAAATGCTTTGGCACTACTAAACATACCTCTCATATCTGTGACATTCAACGTGCGCCAGGCATCAATCTTCCCATTGAATGCCTCTGCGCCAACAAACATATAATTCATCGTGTTGACATTCAGCACATTCCATGAATTCAAATCTTCGTTATATTTTGTGGCATCCGCAAACATATACATCATAGATGTCACCTTACTCACATCCCAGCGGCTCACACCGCTCACGAGCGAACTGCATTTTCTAAACATATATCCCGTAGATGTCAGTTTGCTCGAATCTGGAATATCAATCTTTGAAAGTGTAGACAATTTCGTCGCACGTACAAATGCCCCCGAAGACAAACCGACAGGCCCGAATGATACAACCTGGAGCAACTTGGCACTCATGCCGCTATCCAAATCATCCGTGTCAAAACCGCCCAAACGGAATCCATCAAATGTCCCAGTAATCTTCACATGATGTTTGCCTTTCGTCGCATAGCTGTGCGAAATATTGCCCACCGGGCATGACGATACCGTCTCGCTCTTGCCATCGCCCCAGTCAATTTTAAAATCACATTTTTCAGCATTCTTCGTCGGAATCTGGATAATCTCATTCGAGCTTGTCGTTTGCCAGACCGTCTCAAATGCTTCCGGCGCGCATCGCCCATCCCCACGGCAAATATAGCCATCCAAGCATTGTTCTGTCTTGGTGCATTTATTCATGCATTTGCCAAAAAAGCTGTCGCAGAACGTGCCAGAAGGACACGATGTATCTTCAATACAGCTCTTTGAATTATTCAAATTCGGCTCAAATTCATCTTTCAGATGGTTGCCATTTTCATCATTGCATGCACCGTTCACACAGCCGCTATCGCACACCTCACCAGTCTTTTCGACCTTATTATTGACGCATTTCTGCACCGATTTGCCGTCGGCTGCACAGCTCAATTGGTTTTCCACACATACACGACAACCCTCTTCATTACATCCAAATTCACAAACCTTTGCTTCATATTCATAATTGGCACCGCACGTCTTCAGCACATCTCCGCTACAGACCTTCTCGCCAACATTTGCGCACCCCTTGCATTCCCCATTGACACAGCCGTTCTGACAGGGCTCAGACACCCACTGCGTCACACCATCCGTAGTCGTGCATATCTCCAAGGAAGCGCCGTCCTCACTGCATCGCTCCGTTCCCGCCAAACACGCCGTGCAACTGCCGTTCTCGCAGCCAAATTCACAGTTCTCCGAAAGCCGTATCCCCCCAGAACAATAGGCATAAACACTATTTTCGCATGTCGCTTCCCCATAAGCATCCTCACAGCTCTGGCATGCGCCATCTTTGCACCCGATATCGCAATATTCCTGTTTCCAAGTATTGTCCTGGCAATAATTGCGTGTATTGCCCGTGCACGAAGCCGCCCCATCCGTGCACGTCTCAGCCTCGGCGAGTTTGCAATGCGGGAATGACGCGCACCCGTCATCATCGCAGTCTTTAAGACCATCGTTGTCGTTGTCCACGCCGTCGGCACACAGCGCTTCGGTATTCTCCTCTTTCTGGCAAATTGAAAAGCGCACACAGTTCGCGTCATCGCAGTCCGCACGGCCATTCATATCGTTGTCTTCGCCATCCGCACACAATTCCTCTGTCGTTTCTGGCACTTTTTCGTGGCAGATATCGAGATCGCGGCACCCGCTGTCCGCGCAGTCCGCCGAACCGTTGTTGTCGTTATCGCGTCCATCGGCGCACAATTCTGGCGTATTCTCAACCACATAATGCTCGCACGCGCGCATCTTCCGGCAGCTTTCTTCCTCGCAGTCCGTCTTGCCATCGCCGTCATTATCGATGCCATCCGAACAGAAAACTTCCGTATTTTCTTCGCTCGCGCTTGTTGCGCATGATTCAAACCACTGGCAATCCTCTTCCTCGCAGTCCGTCTTGCCATTGTTGTCGTTATCGATTCCATCTGTGCACAGCGCCTCGGTGTTTTCCGCGCCCCCACTCGATGCGCACGCCTCAAACCAAGCGCAATCGGCTTCCTCGCAATCCTTCTTGCCGTTGTCGTCGTTATCGATGCCGTCCGTACACAACGCCTCGGTGTTCTCCGGCACGCCCTTATTCTCGCTCTCTTTCTGCGGGTCATCGCCACCGCAACTCACAACGCCCAAACACAAACAGACACACGCAGCACAAACAAATCGACGCTTCATAGCACACTCCACAAAAAAGAATAAACGCAACCATCATCTATACTACCAAAATCGCGCGCTCATAACAAATTCATAACAACACCGCGCGGATGCACTGCGCTACATGCCTATGCGTAAAGCGCATACAGCACGCATTTTCAGCATTTTTGGGGTGGCGCGCCTATTGCCTACGGCAATACGGCGCGCAAAAGGCGTGCGATACGCACGCCTCTTCTACATGAACTCAAATCCCAAAGAATTATTTGGGGCAAAGTCCTGTGCTTTCATCACAAGCGTTGCCGCAGTCCGTTTCCTCATTATCCGTCAGGTAAATCATGCGACCATCCGACCCGCGAACGCAAACAGATGCCATGCTATAGTGAATCGGAAAATAAGGATCGTCAGAATTATAACAACGATTCAGCACAACCCCTGGTTGAGTACACGCAGACAAATTCGTCGTTATGCCGCGGCATACCGCATTGAATATCGGCGCTTTCGTCTGAAATGCCTGCTTCACCATTGTACTGCATCCGTTATATTCACTACAGTCATTCATTTCGACAGTATCATCATACCCACATTTATATTCAATATCGCCTTTGCAATACTCTTGGAATGTCGCAGAATCACATGCATCGCCAACTTTCAATGCCATATTTGATTTCAAATAGCAGAAACTCTGATAGCACATCTCCGTTTCGGCGCAGTCCCCATCTGCCTTGCAAGTCTTAATCGTCGACGCACGGCATGCACGATCAATACAAAGATTGCCACTGCCACATTTCTTTTCAATGGGCGATCCGTTCTGGCACGTCACAAGGGTATCGTGATCCTTGCAATAATCCGAAGCACATTTCGTCACGTCCGCAACGATGCAATCCCCATCCATGCAAGTACGATTTCCGGCACAATGCTGCTGGAACAAATCATAACCGCCTTCCTGATTCCACCAGTCAGAGCATACATAAGATGTCGCCTCTGTCAGACACATGGCATCGCTGTTATCTTTGCATGACTTTGGTAACTCGCTATAAACCGCCTTGCAATGGCCGTTCTCGCAACCATCTTTGCACGTTTTCTCAACCGATGTACCGTCATCACTGCACAGGATAAGTGTATTGGGGTCTTTGCACGAAGCTACGCAAGCCGGCGCATCCTTACATGCATTGTTTTCACAACCATTCGGGCAAGTTTCCTCAACAGGCCCGTTATCCGTGCATTTGATCAGCGTATTTGGGTCTTTGCACGAAACGGAGCAAGCGGGCGCATCCTTGCATGCGTTGTTTTCGCAACCGTTCGGGCAGTTTTCTTCAACAGGACCATTAGCTGTGCATTTAATGACCGTATTTGGGTCTTTGCACGAAGCTACGCAAGCCGGCGCGTCTTTGCATGCGTTGTTTTCACAACCATTCGGGCAAGTTTCCTCAGCAGGCCCATTGGCTGTGCACTTAATCAACGTATTGGGGTCTTTGCACGATACTGTGCAAGCGGGCGCATCTTTGCATGCGTTGTTTTCGCAACCGTTCGGGCAATATTCTCCTGCGAGACCATTTGCCGTGCATTTGATCAGCACATGGGCATCTATGCATAAATCCTGACATGTATCCGTCGATTTGCATACATTGTTTTCGCAGCCATTCGGGCAGGTTTGCTCAACGGGGCTACTGGGGGGACACGTGATGATCTGTGTAAACCCGTCTTTGCAAGCGAATGTGCAGGTTGATGCTGTTTTGCATGCATTGTTTTCACAGCCGTATGGGCAGTTTTCTCCGACAGGGCCGTTAGCCGTGCATTTCATCAGCGTATTGGCATCCAGGCAGATGTTCTCGCAGGTGTTCGCTTTGCCCGATTCATCGTTACATCCGATGATTGCAAGCAGTATCAGAAAAGGAAGATATCGTTTCATAATCCCAGTCCTATCTTAATCAAGTGAAGTGTGCGCCGTGTGTGCCACTGTGCGCCATTGTGTGCTATACCACGACATGTCGATAACAAGCAATATCCTGCCATAGGCGGCAATATGGCGCAATTACGGTTCAACCGACCTCTAATCATGAGCGTTGCAACACTTATCGCGTCTAGGTGCAGTCATAAACTTATATTCCCTCATACCTAAAATCTTGCGAAGCTTTCTACTGCCTACCATCGACTGTCTACTGCCTGTCCTGCAATGCCCACTACATACACAGCCGCGCTCATTGGCTTCCAGCCGGCGGTATCCCCTTGCCCACAGTTGACGTATGCAACTGGGGCTGTTAAAGTAATCATTGTGGTCTGGTTTTTCGGCAACCGCAGGGAGGAGCGATATGTCGCAGGTCAATCGGGAATACAAAGACAGGCTGTTTACCTTTATTTTCGGGCGAGAAGAAAACCGCGAGTGGACGCTGAGCCTGTATAATGCGGTCAATGGTTCGAACTATACCGATGCATCTGCTATTCAGATCACAACCATCAATGATATCATCTATATGGGCATGCGCAATGATGTCTCTTTCATCATTGCCAATGAGCTTAATCTTTACGAACAGCAGTCGTCATATAATCCCAATATGCCCGTGCGGCAGTTTCTATATGCAGCAAAGCTCATCGAACAGTATCTGGTGCCGCATCAAAAGCGACTTTATTGGACGGCCTTGGTAAAAATACCAGCCCCCAGGCTCATCGTATTCTACAATGGCAAAGCCGCCCAAGCGGACGAAACGATTCTCAAGTTGAGCGATGCCTATTTTGATGGTACTAAAGGCGATATCGAAGCGACCGTCAGGATGTTGAATATCAACTATGGTCGAAATAAAGACTTGGCTGATTCCTGCAAACCGTTGCAGGAATACGCATGGATTGTTGATAAGATTCGAACATATGCCAAGCAAATGCCCATAGAAAATGCTGTCGATAAAACCATTGGCGAAATGCCTGAATCTCATATTTTAAAGCCATTCCTTCTCAAACATAAAGCGGAGGTAAAGGGTATGCTTCTCACTGAATATAATGAAGTCGAACACGAAGAATTCGTAAGAACGATGGAAAGAGCTGAAGGAAGAGCTGAAGGAAGAGCTGAAGGAAGAGCTGAAGGAAGAGCTGAAGGAAGAGCTGAAGGAAGAGCTGAA
>JAFZFY010000279.1 GCA_017555665.1 Pseudomonadota bacterium
GTAGGCTGTAGGCTGTAGGCTGTAGGCTGTAGGCTGTAGGCTGTAGGCTGTAGGCTGTAGGCTGTAGGCTGTAGGCTGTAGGCTGTAGGCTGTAGGCAATAGTTAGCGGCACAGTCGTTTTGCCCTGAGGGAATTAAAATATAGCAGCACACAGGCGTGACGGGTGTTGGCTTGCCTAGAATTCAAAGGACGGCTGAACAGCAAATGTAGAATAGAACCATAAAAACACCTATGGAACGAATCCCGCCCTCTGAAATATCAATCCAGATTGCTGTATCGCACACAGCCAAATTCGTATTGACAGAACAAATAGGATTATCTAATTTTTTGCGGTCTTTGCACTGTCACAGGTAAAGAGCTTGGTTGCGTTATCCGTCACGATTATTTTCATGCATTAATCCGATCGCCATTGTCACCAAACAACAGGCATGCCTAAGGAGAAATATGAGAGAGTCCCTGCGTATTTCGGTATTGTCGCTCGCCACTATTTTTGTCTTTTCAGCCTGTGCGGATGAAAAGCCTTCCCAGCACAAGGTGCTTTGCGGAGACACGCAGTGCACCGCAGACCAGAAATGCGAAAACGACAAATGCGTTCCCAAAGCTCCCGTAACGCCGCCACCAGGCGACTGTGATCCCGAATGTACAGACGGCAAAGTATGTCAGAATGGGGAATGCGTCGATGCCGGCAGCGACCCCGACCCGGATATCAAGCCCTGCACGCCCGAATGCGGCGAAGGCAAAACCTGTATCGAGGGTGAATGCAAGGCTATCACATGTCCGACAGGCGAAGAGCTGTGCGGCAACGGTTGCTATAACCTGAAGACGGATATCAACAATTGTGGGGAATGCGGCAACGCCTGTGGCGACAAGACCTGTTATAACGGCGAATGCCGTTATGTCTGTGATAACGGGCTCGCCACATGCGAAACGGGCTGCTCTGATCTCAGCAGCGATGAAAAGAACTGCGGCAAATGCGGCAAAACCTGCGAAACCGGCCAGTCGTGCCGCAACAGCGCATGCACCGTGTCGTGTTCCACTGGCGAAACCGTGTGCAACGGCGCATGCATCAATCTGGACACGGATACCCAGAACTGCGGCGAATGCGGCCATGCCTGTGCAGAAAATGAAATCTGTCAGAACAAGACATGCAAACTCGCGTGCGATGCCGGCAAAGATCCCTGCGGTCAAACATGCGTCGATCTGGATCGAGATACGGCTAACTGCGGAAAATGCGGCAACGCCTGCGATACCCAGAATAATGAGATCTGCTATAACAGGAAATGCAAGGCCGTGTGCCGTGAAACGGAGGCGCTCTGCGACGGCAAGTGCGTCGATCTCAAATCAGACAAGGCGAACTGCGGTGAATGCGGTCACGCCTGCGAATCTGGCGAGAAGTGCAATGCAGGCGTATGCGACAAAGACTGCGGCGAGGGGCTTGTGGATTGCGGCGGCAACTGCATTGACCCCAAGAGCAGTGCTGATTTCTGCGGTGCTGTGAACAAATGTGATGGAAACGATGCCGGTCAGAAATGCGGAGACGGATTCAGCTGCAAATCTGGCACATGCGCATGCACAGACGAGAAGGCATCCCAATGCCTGGTCAACAACATTCTGATTTGCACGGATCCAAACACGGATGACACACACTGCGGCTGCGGCCCGGATCATGCCGGCATGAACTGCAGCGCCCTGAACGGCACGGCAACGAGCACATGCAATTCCGGCACATGCACATTCACCTGTCTTGATAATTTCAAAGACTGCGATGATGACGCGTCCAATGGCTGCGAAGCGGATCTCACCACGCTCGACAACTGCGGTGCATGCAATCACGCCTGCGCGGATGATAACGCGGACAAGGCGATGTGCATTGCAGGCGCATGTACATACGAATGCAAGAGCGGCACAACACTATGTGATGAGCACTGTCTCGATCTCAGCGCCGATGACAACAACTGTGGCGCTTGTGGTAACAAGTGCGGCGAAGACGCCCAGTGCCAGAACAGCTTCTGCACGATTCCGCTCAATAAATGCGTGAACGGCTATGTCACATTAAAAGTCGGTGACAAGTCCATCAACGCGTTCTGCCTGCGCAACGAACTCGAACTCGAAGCCGTGCGCAATCATATCAATGCAGGCAACAAATACCCGGATAACAATACGGATAATGCCTATATTTTGATGAAAGATCTCAATCTTGGCACCAAAGACTGGTCCCCCATCGGCACGGCATCGCATGCGTTTACCGGCATATTCCTCGGCAACGGCAAAAGCATCACGGGAAATCTCACCACACAAGGCAGCAATGCCGGGCTGTTTGGCGTGACATCTGGGGCATATCTCGAAAATCTCAATCTGGAAATCGACCTGACAGCCAAACTCAGGAACATCCAGCACATCGGTGCGCTTGTCGGCTATGCCATGAACAACACGGAGATCCGGCACTGCAAAGAGACTGGCAGCCTGTCAGATCCCGATAACGTGGGCATCGGTATATGGACGGCCATGGGCGGCCTGGTCGGTCGTCTCGACAAATCCTCGCTCATCGATAGTTCCGCGCACACGGATATCACGTTATACAGCATCGCGGTTATCGGCGGTCTGATCGGCGGCTTTGACCATTCCACAGTCGAGAACTGCAACGTACACACGACGATCAAGACAGCCCAGACAAGCTATTTTCTTGGCGGTGTCGGCGGTCTGTCCGGAGCCGGTAACGGCACTGTGATCAATTCATCCTCAAGCGGGACGATAGATCTGTCCAACCACACGCTCGTGGGCACAAGCTCAAACGGGCCGTGGGCCATCGGCGGTCTGCTCGGCGGCAACTGGACGGATGTCAACAAAACCGATCCCACGCTTTCGATATCACATTCCTATTCTACGGTGGATATCAACGCCCCCAAAATGGCTTATGTCGGTGGATTTATCGGATGGTATAACAACATTGTGCTCATCGATCACTTCACATCGAATTCCTACGCCACGGGCGAAATCGTTTGCAATCAGAATTGCGGCGGCTTTGCAGGCGCGGCCAACAAGGTCACCCTCAGCAACAGCCACGCCACGGGAAAAGTCACAGGCAACCTCTATACAGGCGGTCTGATCGGTGCCACCTACCAGACAAAGATCACAGACAGCTATGCCACTGGAGAGGTCACCTCTCCGGGCGGCTATGTCGGAGGTCTCGTCGGATATTTCTTTGGCAACTCCAGTGCAGAAAATGTCTATGCCACAGGAAATGTCACAAGCACCGGCGTGACAGATTATACCGGCGGCGCATTCGGGGCTTTTTATGACAGCACGGTCAATAATGTGTATGCCAAAGGGAACACAACCGGCTGTCATGAATATGGCGGTCTGATCGGTGAAGTGCGCCGAGGCATCATCAACAACTGCGCCGCCTTTGGTAATGCCATTCCGAACGACACTGAGGGCTGCACCAGCTGGTCTGCTGCCGGCCTGATCGGGGATATCTGGGATCCGGGCATCACAACCATGACGAACTGCGTGGCCACAGGCAATGTTTCGGGAAAACCAGCGTCTGGATCTGCCGTCGGTTATATCTCGCGAAGCACAGCAACCCTTCGCAATGTTTTTGGCACGGGCCTCGTCACTGGCACAGAGCCGCGCAATAGTGCATTCATCGGACAATATGATAATTCCAATACGAATTGTGGCGTCTGCAGCGGCGGTTCACTCGCAATCAAAAATTCATATTATTGGATAAACGCCAGCAAGGTAGGCGTTGTCGGTGGCAACACTCCCGACGAACCATCCATCTATGGCATGATCTATAACAATGACAAGCGTGCAGTTCTTGAGGATGATCCATCCATATCGCTCGTATCTGCGCTTGGCGAAGACTGGACCGAGGTCACATGCAAACTTTCAAGCGGTCCCGGCACCGAAGAGCCAGAGGAATATAGAATTCCAGTCCCCAAAGTATTTGGCGCAAGCATTTGTAAATAACGATTTGGCACTGTTCCACAAGTGCAGAACAGTGCCTTTCCAGACCTCACATGATCTCACACGCCGCCTCGCAGAGCCCTCTCCAGTTTGGAGAGGGTTGTGGGTTCGTGACACCCCTCATGTCTGGTACCCCCAAAAGGCGTATCTCCACGCTTGTTGAACAGCACTTTCTATTTTATGACCCCTTCGGGCAATATACAATCATTCTGTTCAATCTCGGGCGTTTTGCCGCTAAGATTGATCTGCACGCTGCCTTCAGAGGCTATCACATGATCCAATTTGAGTGACTTTTGTGCAGGCAACCCAAAATACATCTTATTATTGTTATAAAATCCTACATTTTTAAGATAAACATGATCAAAGCCATACCCCACAGAGATAATCTTATGAAGTTTATGATCTGCAAAATAACAATTCTCAAATATCATATCAGCTGACTTGTCATTCTCTTCAAATGTGCTCACAAGCATTTGAGTCTTGATCAAAAATTCAAGATTTGATTTTACATATTGTGTTCCGCTGATTGAAAGTTTTTTTGCCTCAAACAACCGCCCGACTTTCGCTTCAATCTTGATGCTGAGTGCATCACAATTCTGACACGTCATATTGCTGATCTGAAGAACATCTGCACTCGCGAGAATATGAAAAGTCGAGATATCCACAGGCGCTTCACCTGCACTGGTCAAGATGACCCTGTTATGCGCATTCAAATCTGTTCTGAGATCAATCAGCGTATCAAATACATCGATCACATTGTTCGCAAATCTGATTTCAAGTGTAGAAACTTTCCATCTCATCTCTATAAACCATGCCAATACATCTTTAAGCGTCTCCTTCGTGCTGACTGTAAAGATAAGATGTATGGGCAAAGTAAATGGCATGACTTTATGTGTCTGAGGATCGACATGATTCCTAGCCTCAGCCCAATACGCATCTTTTACAGGTTTTAAATCTTCTTTATTATTAACCTCAATAATCTTCTCGTGATCATAATCAGCAAGTGCCGGATGTATATATTTTGACATCGGGGCATTTATAAAGCTGTCGGCGTTATCAATATCCAGCGCATAGTCCTGTACAAAGTCGGTATCCATCTTATTTTCTTCCTCCGTTTTGTTTAGTTCTGCCCTATCAGCGGCCTGTGAAGTCTGTTCCGGAGGCATGGCTGCCTGTTGTGTGGGCTTCGTGCATCCACAACAGCATACGGCTATCATCGCACACAGATACAAACTATATTTCATAGCAACCCCATTTTCCAATGCAGGCTCTGCGAAAGCATCGCCTGTCATTTACGATGATGCCGCCGCACGCCGTATAATCCCCCCCGCCCTTTCAAGGCGATTGATATGCAATCCGCTCGGTTCTGACACACCACATTTCATATCCACGCTTGTAGAACATAGCCTATCTCAAGGGTCTCACCAAACCATCATAAGCCCCACAACACCCGTGCAATTCTAACATATCCAACTCGCATTGGGAAACTCAGAATCCGTATGAAACACCACGTTCGGTTACGGTTCAGCCCATAGGCGCGACCGAGGCTTAAATGCTCAAGGTTTAGAAGACGGCTGATAAGCCTGCCAATGGCGGAAATAGACTTATTCAGAAATCACAAACTGTGATAGAATTATGCTGTGGCATCGCATTGCGATGCCAGACACGCATGTTCACATGAGGTCTTTCATGCTTCGAATGACAGAAAAAGAAATCGTATCCCGCGACAACCTGCACCTGTACCAGTACTCGATCAATGTCGCGGGAATCAAGGCAATGGATTTTGGTGTCGTATTCCTGCTCTGCCTCGCGCTCATCGTCTACCCGATGACCAAATTCGATCCCCCGATATGGCTGGCGGTGCCGATCGTACTGGCATGCATTGCGTTGACGGTCTTGTTTTTCGCGCAGAAATGGCGTCGTTTCACCCAAAAGGCATTTGTCGCCTTTGATGACGAGTATCTCTTTATTTGCAATGGCGAACCCAAAGCCGCAGCGATACCGTGGGACGTGCTGACCCTCGAAAATACAGGGCTCAAAGATCCCAAAGCAGGTGCCAATCTGATGCTTGCGATCGACGGTCAAAAGATTCCCCTTCGCCTATTCACAGGCATCGTGTGCATACGCGAATTCGAGACCGTCTTATATGCGATTCTTGAGCATATCCAGAAGAATGCCAAAGCAAGCAAGCCGTGACGTATGCGCAGCATAGTCACGGCCACGTGACGTATGCGCAGCATAGTCACGGCCGCGCGGCGTATTGGCCAAAGGCCAATAGCCGTCGCCCCACAAGCTCAATGACCGGAAACGAGATCCTCGCCATTTCGCGGCGCGATTTTATGGTTTCCAAAGTCATAGACAAGTATGCCGGAAACATCTGCAAAACGCGTATCCTGCGCAGGCACTGGCGAGATGCGCCAAATGAAATCATCGAGATAGATGCGCCCGTTCGAAGCGTCGAGAAGCGGATACATGCCGAAATTCGCGTTTGAATCGTGAGCCTGCACGACCGGCGCGGCAACGCTGACGAGCACGCCCGTATAAGCCTCGGCTTTTTGCCCGTGCGTCGCGATTTCAGCTGCAGGCATCACGACAGGCATCACGGCGGGATTATGGCTGCTCAACACCGTCACATCAGCCCGGGAAATCTGGTTCATGCCGCCAAATCGTGCAGGATTTCCCTGAACGCTCACATCGTCATCACGGCTGACAGGTGCGGCAGAAGCGACATAAATCCCCGTCCATGAAGGATCTTCTGCGCCGGCAGTCTGCATAAAGAACCCATGTGCGGCCACTGCCGTCACACGGCCTTCCACACGTATCTCGTCGTGAAGCCGGCATGAGACACGGTCGTGACACCCGGCGAGTATCACCTGATTGGCATCGCGTATCGCCGTCAAATTATCGATGGGACATCGCGCGCCATTGAGATTCGCGATTTTCGGACAAGCGTCACAGGCATCGCCCATGCCGTCACTGTCAGCATCAGCCTGATCAGGATTCGACACGCGCGGACAATTATCCGAATCATTCAGAACGCCGTCAGCATCGAAATCATTGTGCGGAATGACCGGACAATCCTCGGCCTGCGCATGGCAGAGCGGATCGGGATCGCAGATATCGCCGATCGTGTCACCATCCCAATCGGCTTGCACATCCTCCATCGGGCGCACAGGATTGAACATGGCCGGACAGTTATCGGCCTCATCGGGAATGCCATCGTGATCGAGATCCGGGGAATCTGGGCTGTACCGCGTCGTGCCCTCAGTGTCTTCAGGACGGACACGTGCAGGCAGGCAGGTCGGCTCCCCAGGCGGTTGTTCGCAGAAAAACAGCGGATAATCCGCATGCGCCAGCGCATCTTCAAAGCTGATATCCGAGCCGGCAGCCGCGAGATCGACGCGCATCTGCGAGCCGCACACATCGACATCCGAGCCCGATGAGAGCAGGGTACGCATGCCATAGACGGGACGGCCTTCGAGCATCACGAGGAGGACATCCTTGTTATTCGCGTCAATCACGGCCCGATAAGGCGAAACGCCCGGCTGCCCGCGAAACACCACGATATCCGCAAGCGCGCCAGTGCCGATCCTGCCGAGATCCTCCGAGATGCCAAACGCGCGTGCCGTGTTGAATGTCGGCATCAGCCAGAGCTTGCGGTCAGTGAAATAACCGTCCAGGTAATCACGGTTATAGGAATCGGCACATTTCAGCTCGCGGAGCATCGTCGCCGAGCCAGAATAGATCCAGTCCGTCCCCATGCCGATGGTGATGCCCATCCGGTCGAACATCGGCACCAAAGCCGTATTGCCGTACAGCGAGAGGTTCGTGCGCGGCGACCAGATGAGCTTGACATCGTTTCGCGCCATTTTTGCGACGATCTCAGGGCCTGCCGCGACCCCGTGAAGGACAACCAGATTATCGCGGAAGATATCATATTCCCCGGCACCGCTCAGGCAGACGAGCTCGTTCGCCGCCTCGCGGTTGATGCCCTCGCCGATATGCGGTCCGAACGGACAGCCGTCATCGGCATTGACCACGCTCTCGTGATACGCATAATCACAGGAATCCGCTTTCATCGAGCCATCCGTGTCACCGAGCGGAAACGTCTGATACACGGCCTGAACACCGGCAATTCTCTGTTCGTCGATGTTACGCGCAAGCCCGGTAATCTGTCCCGACCCGAAAATCGCCGTCGTTCCAGAAAGAAGCGCGCGAATCTCCACGGCCTCGTTATGCTTTGTCTTCGGCCCCTGAACTTTTGTATGCCCGTTGAGCCCCTTGCGCCACTCATTCCGATGCGCAAAACGCTCGTCGCCCCAGGCAGCCGGCGCGGCATTCGAATACATCAGGTGGTCGTGCCCATTGATGAATCCGGGGCTGATCACAGCACCGGGACACGTGATCACCGCAGCATCGCCGAGCTCCGGATCACACCCCACATACGTGATGCGCCCATTCTCAATGACGACCGAACCATTCTGGTAGACGGTATCTGGGGTGAGCACATCGCCGCGCAGCACGGTGCTCGCGCCGTCACCCGCACGCTCGCAAGCCTCCGAAGCCGCCAGGGGTGCGCATGTGATGACCTCGGGCATGTCCGTCTTTTCCGAAACCACATCCGCAACGGTCAGAACCGGATCCCCATGCCGCGCACACGATGCACAAACAACGGCCAAGGAAACGAGACACCATAAACGAACAGTCCTTGCTGTCATACACACCACCAACTAATGAGTGAGGATCCGTAGCATCGCTTCGATATGTTTTTCGGGCGTAAACCGCGCTTCGGCAATCCTGAGGTTGGCCATGCCCATCCGTGCGCGGCGGTCGGGATCAGCCTGCAGCGCGGCAAGCGTCTCAACGATCTGTTCGGGGTCATGCGCAGAGACATAGCAGACGCCTGTCTCATCCTCCGAAAAGATTTCGGGAATGCCGCCCACCCGTGTCGTCACAACAGGCAGCGCCTCGAACATGGCTTCCAGGATGCTCAGCGGCTGCCCTTCGTACTCCGAAGGCAGGATGAACACATCGGCATCGCGATAGGCCTGATGCTTATTTTGCCCCGAAACGACCGGATGCACCGACACATTGGAAAGCTCCTCACGCCGTATGAAATCATCGATATCGACAGACTGATCCGCGATCTTTGCCCCCACGAAATCGAAATGTATCGGCAATCTGCGGGCATCCGCGATCGCGGCCGCTTCGAGGAGCGTGACAAAGCCTTTCGCCTTGAGGAAATTGCTCAGAAAGAGGACGTTGAACCTGTCCTTTGAAAAGACACGCGGCGATGCCTGACGTGCCATATCGACAAACGCCGGATCAATGCCGTTATCCACGACGAAGATGCGATCATCGGGCACGATCCCCCCGAACATCGCGCGAAGCGACTCACTCAATACGACGGCGGCATCCAAGCGCGACACGAGACGGCGTTCGATATGACGAAGCGGTGCAGGAAGCGCGTCGAGTGCAGCCCTGAACCCGGAGCCGTGCACATGCGCGACACAAGGACGGCGAAATGCAGCCGCCGTTGCCATAAACACGAGATCCCGCAAGAGCGCAGCCTTGCCGTGACCGAGCTGAAGGTAGACGGTCAGATCCCGCGTGCGGATACAAAGGACTGCAAGCCGAAATTCGAGCCTGGCAAGCTGAAGGATACGCCCTGCTACGGAACGGCTGCCGATCGGTTCCGAGAGGTCAAGCTCAAACAACGGGACACCAGCCGCCTTAAGCCCGCCACGCAACAGATCCGCAGCAAGACTCTGACCGGTGATCGGCGGCGGAAATGCCGCTATCATCGCAATCGGTTTCATGATTCCTTGTTCAGCCTTGATGAAAGTGAATTGCTCATCCGGAATGCGACGATCTTGCGCGATGACACGTGAATCGCCTTGCCTGTCTTCGGATTCCGGCTCAGCCGGTCACGCGTCACACGGATGGAAAAAGACCCAAAACCGCGAAGAATAATCTTGTCCCCCAACGCCAGACTGCGCGTCATGTTGTTAAATATCGAATCTACGATCAATCTGGCCTGTTTGTGCGGAAGATTGAACTGCTCTGAGAGTTTCTGAACGATTTCAGATTTAATCATGTCACCAACCTATATCAGACAGTATTTACGATCATGGAGATCTGTCAGATCCAGCCCCAGATTCGCGCCGAATGATAAACGCATCAGCGCATGCCGACATTCCAAGCGCCTCAGAGCTGAATGCTTCTGGCAGCGATATTGTAGGGATCGTACTGCAAGGCAAGGCGAATATGCTGCTCCGCTTCCGACACGCATCCGCGATTGAGCGCATCTTCCGCTTTTCCGGCGAGTTCGTCAGCCAGACGCACATTGGCCGCATTGCGAAGATCGTAATCTGACCTGTATTTTTTATAAGCGTTCAGGCTCATTCCCCCAGGGGCTCGATTGGCGCGGGAAATATCCATATACACTGCATTGAGTACTGGATTTTGAAGGATCTTGTAAGCTTCGTTCAAGATCTGGTAGGCATCGCCGAGCTTTTCGGAAAGTTCTGCATCCCATTCCGCCTGCGCATCCGGATGAAGCACACGGACAACGCCGTTATATATACGCCGAACTGTTTTTTTATCATAATCCGCGCGGACATTAAAAAGCTGATAAATGTTTCCAGTCTCGACGCGCTTAAAGAAAGATTCAACCTCCTGTTTGGCCTCTTGCGGCGTACAGGATACAAGTTTTTCAAAGGGAATCGCCGGTGGTGCAGACGGCGCAGCCGGTGCTGCAGGCTCTGCCGGGCATCGCGAAACGACAGACGATGCCGTCGGACGCACAGGCGATGACGGCGAAGCGCTCCCTCTGGCGGCACTGACAGACGATGCCGTCGGACGCACAGGCGCACACGCCGAGCGGTCTTCCCCCGGAAGGAAAAAATTGCGAAACGGCTCCACGATATCCGGCGTGATCGGCACGTTCAAAAGGATACCAGGACGCTGGCCATACCCGAGCTCCGTCACCTCCTTTTTGCCCATCACGCGTTCCACAACGGCCGGAAGGCTGATCTTTTTACCCGTCTCGCGTATCTCCAGGCTGACAGAAGCCTCACTCCCCTTGGGATAACCCTCAAATGACTCTACATAAAGCTTCTGGGACGACAACTGGCTGCGATAAACATCTAATGCCTGCTGTCGTGTCTGAAAAATGCGCTGGAACGTGATCATAAAACCTCCGAAGACCAAACTTCTTATTACGTTACCATAAATTCAACATTCTGCAAACCACTTTGCCATGCATTCAATCAAGACCGGTCACTGTCCAGCCCATATTTTCTAAAGCATGATGGGCATTGCGGGACAGGCAGAAGGCAGGCGTGAGCAGGCACACGTGAGCGGCACAGAGGCTTTGACCTGAGGGGATGTAAATATATTGCAGCCACCAGGCATCAAGAATACACGACGCGGAGACAGCGGCTTATTTGCTTGCAAATAGACGAGAAGGGGGATTTCTCCCCCTTCCATAAAGAATAAAAAACTGTTTCTATAAAATTATTTATAAAGATCGGCGATCACATCCGCATATCGTTTTTCGACTTCGCGGCGCTTAATCTTGAGCGCCGGCGACAGCAGACCGTTCTGAATCGTGAATTCATCCAGGATGACTGCAAACTTCTGCGGTTTTTCATAGCCACGGAACTCCGCGCATGCATCCTGAAGATCCTTGGATATCGCTTTACGGAACGCTTCATTTGCCTCAAGCTCGGCATTCGAGCAGTTTTCGAGATGATTGTCAGCCCTGAACTTATCCACAAATTCGGGCGAAGGACAGATCAGCGCGATATTATAAGGCTTTCCGGAACCGAAGATGACCGAAAGGCTGATGTTCGGTGAAACATTGATCTTTTCTTCGAGCGCGGTCGGGACGACATACTTGCCATTTTCGAGCTTGTACTGCTCCTTGACACGCCCCGTGATCCAGAGCGCCCCCTCATCATCGAGATACCCCATATCACCGGTATGGAGCCGTCCCTGAGCGTCGATCATCTCGGCCGTCGCTTCGGGCGCGTTCAGGTATTCCTTCATCACCGAGAGCCCCGACACCACGATCTCGCCACATCGTTCGTCAGCCTTATCCAGCGCATCGTTGTCGTGCAGGATCTCGATCTTGACCCCGTTGAGCGCCCGCCCGACGCTGCCGATATGCTGAAGCTCGGGGTTGTTCACCGCGATGACGGGGCTGTGTTCCGTCATGCCGTAGCCCTCGAAGATATACACGCCAAAATTATAGAAAAATGACGCGACTTCGGAAGACAGGGACGCGCCGCCGCTGATGCAGTAACGAAGCGAATTGCCAAATGCCGCGCGAACCTTCGCGCCCACAAGACGGTCGAGCACCGCGTTCTGCGCCTTGCCGAACAGCGACAGCTTGCCCGCATTCGCGCGCGCCGCAAGGCCCTCCGCCTGTTTGAACATCATCGAGCTCAGCTTCTTTCCCTCTACCTTGAGATGGATCGTGTCATATATTTTGTTAAAGATCTTCGGCACCGAGATCAATATCGTCGGATTGACTTCCTTGAGGTTCTGCGCGATCGTCCGGCTCGATTCCACCAGCCCGACTGCCGCACCGACTGCCGGGAAGATATGAAGCTCGACCGTCTTTCCAAATGCATGCGCCCACGGCAAAAACGCCATCGTCCTGTCCTCGCACGAGATCGCGAAACGCTCGCCTGTGCGCCGCGTGTTCTCGCAGACAGAGCGGTGCGTCAGCACCACGCCGCGCGGGCGCCCGGTCGTGCCGCTCGTGTAAATGATATCGCACACATCATCCGCGCTCACGTCGCCGATCTCCGTCAGCTCCTGGACCGCATTGATCTGCGACATCATCGACGCGCTTTCACCGCCCTTTTCCGGCTTAATGACAAAAATATCTTTCAGGCTCTCACATTCAAGCCCCTCGACTTTTTCACGGATCGAATCGTTGGCAACGACCGCGATCGACGGCTTTGAATCGCCAAATATAAACTCCCAGTCCTGAATCTTCTGGACTTCATACATCGGCACCAATATGCCGCCAAGCCCGTATGCGCCGAACGCCGCCGCCGCAAATTCGACCGAGTTGTTCGCAATCACCGCGATACGGTCGCCGTGACCAAAGCCTTTCTGTTTCAGCAGCGTGCGAAACTTGCGGACGATGACATCGAATTCGGAATACGTCATCCATTCATAGACGCCATTTTTCTTCACACCGAAATACGGCCTGTCGCCATATTTTTTTGCAGAGTTGCTGATCAGTTCCGCAAGTGTTGAAAATACCATGACCTCATCGGTGTTCGTCAGTTTCTCTGAACGCAATTTATCCATATCGACTATCCTCAAGCAATACCATACCGGCCGTACATCCGGCCCTTTCGTGCCATATATAGGCGCAACGCCTACATTTAGCACAAACAAACGCAATGCATAACTTTTTTATTCAGGGGGCCAAGCCCCCTGCGTCGCTATTGCGCGTGTCACTGCATGCCCCTGCACGTCGCCCTGCACATCAGGCAATCCATGCCCCAGGCGCAGCGAACGCAACGCGCAATACGCGCCTACCCCCGTGCGGGGCTCTGCCCCGCAACGCCCCGATGCGCGCCCCATGGCAATGCGCGGGCTCCGGAACGATCTAAAACAGCACGCCGTGCATGCCCATCACCAGGCGCTCCAGAGCGACCAGCTCATTCGCGTTATTCTGGATCGAACCGTAAACATCCTGAATATTATCCGCCGCGCGCATCAGATCCTTGGTGCTGGTGCATTCAAGGCGGCGGAGCATCCGGTCACGATACGCCCGAAGGATGACAGGGCTCTCAGGCGAGGATTTCAGCACCGCGACATCGCGAACATAGAGCGAAAGCAGCTTCAGCAGATGCCCGTACAGCGCGAATTTGGCATCACGGCTTTCCTTCGACATGCGATCCTTGATGCGCCCTGCCGTACCGAACGCCTCCATCACAGATCCCGTGTCGAGCACGAGCGAAAACACATCCAGGATCTCGTCCTTGTAATCTCCGGCGGCTAGTTTCATGGCAGTGCCGAAACTGCCGTCCGAAAGCGCGGCAATCTGTTCCGCGATCTCAGGCTTTTCCCCGTGAGACACCAAAAAGGCAGAGACCTCGTCCATCGAAAATGGCGCAAAACGGACGACCTGACACCGGCTGATGATCGTAGAGATCAGCCCCTGTATCTGCGACGTGAGCAGGATAAAGGACGTGTTTTCGGGCGGTTCCTCAAGCGTCTTTAAAAAGCAGTTCGCCGCCGCATCCTGCATCTTGTGCACGTCATGTATGATCACAAAACGCCGTGGCGACTCAAACGGGCGGCACATCAGCGTTTTCTGAAGCTCGCGGATGACCTCAATTTTGATCGTGGCAACCGAAGGATTTTTGTTGGATGCCGTCTCATAGGCGTTTCTCAGATATTCTTCATCGATCTCGAGCACATCCGGGTGAATGCCAGCCGCCACGCGCGTGCAGTTCCTGCATGTGCCGCAGCGCACGAGATCCCCCGGGACGGCATGCTCGCAAAACATGGCCTGCACAAACGCACGCGCGAGCATCGCCTTGCCGATGCCAGACGGCCCCGTAAACAGCAGCGCATGATGCAGCTTCGAAGCGCGCGTGGCATGAAGCAGCCCCGCCTTCACATGTGCATGCCCCAATATGTCAGAAAATACATCGCTCATCAGGGGTATCGCCTTGCCTGTGTCAATTCGGCTCCGAGCAGCAAGCGCGTGCTGACGACAACACGGATGTCCCAAATCGGGCGAAACGCCCCAAAACAGGCATCCTGCCGCTTGTCGCGCGCGCCAATGACGGCGAAAATTTGCGGCGTGTGATCAGCCCCAGCAACGGCTGGCCGACCGAAACCATAGCCGCACTGATTCAAAGCCGAAAAAAAAGACGCTGCAAATGCAGCGTCATAGATATTATTTGCGTTTCTTTCGGTTGTCACGCGCAAGTTTGCGTTTCTGCTTCTGTTCCTTGGTCAACGGCGGCCGGGCCATCATATTGCCCTGGAATCCGGGCGGCGTATAGCCGCGAGGCAATCCCTGAAGCATCTGCTGAGGATCCATCGGCGGAAGCGCCGAATCGACCATCGAGCCGAAGAGTTCCGAAAAGTCCATATTGGAAAGCTGGCGCATGGAGTTGATCTGAGCAAGCCCGGGGATCTTGGAAAGCCAGCTCGTGTTCGTCCCGAGCCGTCCCATCATGTTGCGCATCAGCGTGAAACGCTGCATCAGCTCGCCGACCTCCTTGACCGTGCGGCCGGAACCCTTTGCCACGCGAACCTGACGCGAACGCGCGAACATCAGGTCGGGATTGCGACGTTCTTTTTCGCTCATGGACTGGATCATCGCCTTGATCTTGGTGATCTCGGAATCATCCACGTTCACCTTGTCGCTCAAGCCAGAGAAGAACGGCATACGTTCCATGATGCCGCGCAGCGAACCCATACGCTGGATCATGTTGAGCTGTTCGAGGAAGTGATGGAAATTGAACTCGCCAGAAAGCATCTCGAGGGCATCTTTCTGAGCTTTTTCCTCATCGACCACACGCTCGAAATCGACCATGATATCGACGATATCGCCGAATCCGAGAATACGGCTTGCCAGCCCTTCGGGGCGGAAGATCTTGAGCTTGTCAACCTGCTCGCCTTCACCGATAAAGCGAATCGGCTTGCCCGTCACCTCTTTGATCGAAAGCGCCGCGCCACCGCGTGCATCGCCATCGAGCTTAGTCATGATAAAGCCGTCAAGGTTCAATTTTTCATTGAACTGAACAGCAGTATTCACGGCATCGCGACCGATCATCGCATCGCACACGAGGAAAATATTTTCAGGCTTTGTCTCTTCCGCGATCTCGGAAAGCTCGCTCATCAGGATATCATCGACGGCAAGACGGCCGGCTGTATCGAAAATAACAAAGTCACAGCCGTGTTTGCGCGCGTAATCGATACCTTCGCGACAGATATCCACGGGATCCGCATCTGCACGCGTATAGACATCCACGCCCATCGATTCGCCCAGGACCTGAAGCTGACGCGCCGCAGCAGGGCGGTACACGTCACCGGCAACCATCACAGGCTTCGCCTTGTAGTGGTCTTTGAGCCAATAAGCTAGCTTTGCGGCTGTCGTCGTTTTACCAGATCCCTGAAGGCCGACCAGCATGATCTTTGTCGGCGCGGCACCCATCTTGACCGGCTCTTCATCCACCGGCCCCATCAGCGACTCAAGCTCTTCCTGGCAGATCTTGATGAAATGCTGCCCCGGCGTCACCTTGTGGACTTTGCCTTCAGCATCTTTCACAGATACGCGGACTTCTTCGCCGATCGCGCGTTCCTTGACGCTGTTCAGGAAGCGTTTCACCACATGATAGTTCACATCTGCCTCGAGAAGGCTGGCGCGGATCGCGCGAAGCGCTTCATCGATATTGGATTCATTGAGTTCGCGCACACCGCGCATACGCTGCGTGATATCGCGAAAACCCTTGGATATCGTCTCGAACATAATTTGAGCCTTCGAATTTCAGTAATCGCCAAAAAACACCCGTTTTACGGGCGCAAAAATGCCTGAATATACTAGCTCACAACAGCATCTTGCGTCAAGAAATACAGCAGATGCGCGCTCAATTCAGGTTATCGCTCACCCACAGACGTGTCTGAAGCATGGAGGGCATTGCGGACAGGCAGTAGGCAGTAGATGGCAGGCAATAGTCTGCCGCACAAAGGCCGACGCGTATCTGCGCACGCAGATAGCGGCGGCAAAAAAGGCGCGTATCTGCGCAGCAGATAGCGCCGGCAAAAAAAATCCCCGAAGCCCAAAGGCTCCGGGGATCAAGGCAAGTGCCATGCATCATGCATGGCAGGCGATATTATCATTCAGCCGGCTTGACTTCGGTGATCGTCGGGATCGAGACCTTCTCGCTGCCGAGCATGAAATCGACGTTATCCCATGTCTTGCTATTGGCTGGGCTCAGACCTGTGCTCGTCGTATTGATATTCGTGTTGAGCATATCTTTCAGCTTGGTCTTACTGATCTCGCCATTCTTCATGAGATGAGGTGCAGCATTCTCATAGTTAAAGGGCGAAATCTTATCGAGGTTGGCGTTGTTGTTCGAGTTCGCGGGAACATTGAACATCGTGCCCGATGCATACCAGTAGTAGGCATTATGGATCGTCGTCGTCGTCGGCTTCATGCCGAAGAAGGCGCCGCCCGCCTCGGTGACGCTGCCAGTCTGATAGACGTTGTTGATCAGCCAGTTCCAGTTTGCATTCGCCGTCGCGAAGTTGATGTTGCCGATAAAGCCGCCGACCGTCGCAGCCGCACCGCTCGTGCGCGTGACAGAACCGGCCGCATAGGCGTTCACAACCGCCAGGTTACCACGACGATTGATCGTATAAGCCGCGCCAGGATCCGTATTCACGTTCAGTTCCGTCCACTTGCAGTGGTTGTTCGCATCGTAATCGACATAGGCATATTTCTTATTCGTATAGGTCTGGCTCTGCGAAGAACCTTCCGCATAACCGATGAAGCCGCCGATATTCGCTGTACCCTCGACGTTACCATGCGCGAACGCGTTGCGGATCGTGATATCATTTGTGGCATTGAACCATTTCCACTGATCGTATGTCTTCTTCACCGTAGGATCGGCTTCGCAGACCACTTCCAGCTGTTTCTCGATGTAACGGTTTTCGAAGTGCGTGCTCAGATAGCCGATGAAGCCACCGACATGCTGATTGCCTGCCACATCGCCGGTCGCGGATGCGCGATCGATCGTAATGCCGATGGTGCGGTTTTGGGAACCACGCTTGTTGGAGTCGTTCATCGCGCTGATGCTGCCGATGAAGCCGCCGATCGAGCTGCCCGTCGATTTGACAGCACCCGTGTTGTACACATCCGTGATGTTCACGGTACCGTTCTGCTGGATATTGCCGAGGATGCCGCCATCGTTGCTGCCCGTTGCCGTGATATCGCCCTTGTTCACGATGTTATTGAATGTGAGCGTCTCGCCTGCATTATAGCTAAACAGGTTGCCAACGATACCGCCGGTATAGGAAACCGCACCGGAGATGGCACCGCTGTTCTTGGCATCGACAATCTGGAAGTCGACCTTTCTGCTCTTGGCAGAATCCCTGTAATAGAGCTCGCCGATCACGCCGCCGACATAGCTGCCACCGGCCGTAATATCGCCAGAGTTTTCAATGTTCTTAAATCCGATCGAAGTGCCGTTACCAACGATACCGCCGATATACGAGCCCTTCGCGTCGATCTTGCCGCTATTCTTGACATCCGTCAGCGAGGAGCCGAGCGTCTCATTCGAAATATAGCCGATCACGCCGCCGGTGCTGTTGCAATAGCTCGCGCCTTTTTCTGAGCAGTCAACCGTGATATCTTTCGTATTCGTCAGCTTGCTGTGGTGGAAGCCGTTGACCACGTAACCAGCGATACCGCCGACATAGGCAGTGCCACCGATATCATTCACGATCGTGAACTCGGCATTGTTCGTCAGGTTGCTCATCGCGCCTTTCTGCTGTCCGACGATACCGCCGACAAAGCGTTTCGCATCAATCTTACCGGCAGAGGTCAAGTCTTTGAGCTCGATCTGGGAGTTGCCGACGATGCCGCCGACATAGCTGCGGCCCTTGACCGTCGATTCAGCGCTGACTTCCGCATTCGAGAGGGATGCAGGATTCTTGGCATCTGCATTGGCAGACACCAATGCCTGACCCACGATACCGCCGACGCTGGAGTTGCCTTCGACAGAGCCGTCAAACTTGAGGTTCGAGAGATTGGCGTCGACCGCGCGACCGATCACGCCGCCGATGCCTTCACGACTCACATAATCCGACTTCACGCTGCCCGTGAAGCTGGCGTTGCTGACGATGCCGTTTGCGGAAGCGGCGTTCCCCTTCTCCACGACACCGACAACGCCACCGACATAATTCGCGCTTGTGGCTGTCACACTGCCGCTTGCAACGGCATTATCAAGCGAGCTGCCGGTCGTCATCATACCGACAACACCGCCGACGCTGTGGTGACCGGTCGTCGATTTATTGATGATCTCGCCGTCAAACTTGACATTGCTGATTTTTGTCGCCGAATTCGCGCGACCGATGAGACCGCCTTCGTAATAACCCCCAGCCGTCACCTTGCCTTTGCCCTCGACGTTGGTGATTTCAGAACCGGTCGCATCGCCAACCAGAAGACCGACATAGCTGTTCGAACCGGAGTTCTCGACATCAAAGTCGAGTTTGATATTGTCAATACGGGCATTGGACAGGGATCGGAACAGACCGCAATTGCTCTGAGTGCATTCGAGGATGCCACGGCCGCCCTCGCCATCGGTGAACTTGATCGTCTTGCCATCGGAGACGAGCTTGCCCTTATAGGCATTGATGCCGACCCACTCCACCTCGCCGGCCGGGAACATGTCATAGAGATCGATATCTTCCAGGAGGGCATAGGCCGTGGTGGAGCTATTATTCTTGTTGCTGTTGATATCGTTACGGAAATTAACGAGATCACGGGCGGATGTGATCATGTTCGCGCAATAATCCTTGCCGTCGATCGACACACGAACCTTGTTGCATTCCTTTCTGCTGTTGCACATATTGTCGTATGCGAACAGGTATTTGTTATCGGGGCACTCGTCGAGGCAGTCGATCACGCCGTCGCCATCAGAATCGGCATCTTCCATCTCGCAGCCGCAGAAGCCAGGCGCCTTGCCCTTCTTGCCTTCGGCAACGCCATCTTCCTCGCCGCAGAGCACGGGCGCTTCGCTGAGGCATTTCGGGAACCCGTTCTCATCGAGCTCATCGGAAACGCCGCAGCCGCAGACGCCTGGGAGCGTCTTGTCGTTGTCTTTGGGGCAAAGGTCAGTCTTTGTGCCGGCGGCACCGACGCTGATGCACTGGGGCAGGCGTGTCAGCGGGTTGATCGTATCGGGATAGCCGCAGCCACACACGCCCGGAGTGATCTTGTTCGGGTCGTTCGGGCAGAGATCCTTGATCGTGTCGCTCGTAAGGCATTTCGGGTTGCCGTTCTCATCGAGATCATCGGCGATACCGCAGCCGCAGATGCCGGGAAGCGTCTTGTTGTCATCGTCCGGGCAGAGATCATCGATCTCCTTGCAGTCTTCCGTGCCGTTGGCGTTGAGGTCCTGATCGGGAATGCCGCAGCCGCACACGCCCGGAGCCGTCTTGTTATCATCATCCGGGCAGACATCAGCCATTGTCAGGCTCACGCACTCATTCTTTTCGGCATCGCAGGTCATCTTGTCGCCGCAGGGCTCCGTCACCCACACGCCTTCCACGCAGGACTTGAGGCCCGTGCCATCGCACACAGCCGGCTCCGATTCATTGCACTTCGGATCGACACAAGCCGCGCCATCATCGCCAGCTTCGCAGACCTGTGCGCCGCAGGAATTTTCATGCACGATATTATCGACACATGACGTGATCGTCGATTCATTGCTGCACGCGGGCTTGAAATCGCTGCCGCACTTGACTTCGCCGTCAGCGAGATCGACGCAGCCGCCGTCACGGCAGATCTGCGTATCGCCGCAGACGGTGTTCCTGTCATACTCATTGTTAGCGCACTTCACGACGGTATCGCCTTCACAGTAGGCGGCCATGTCATTCTCGCATTCATGCTGAAGTTCTTCCTTGATGCACGCACCGTCCTTGCAGATCATCTCGTCATCGGCGCAGTTGACCAGGACAAACTTGTTGTTCTCGCATTTCTTTACGGAATCGCCGTCACAGACCGGCGCATCATCATTCTCGCACTCTTTGTCATCGGGCTCGACAACCGTCGAGTCTTTGCAAGCGCCGTCCTCGCAGGTCTTGTCACCGCAATCTTCAAGCTGATACTCGCCCGCCACGCAGGACTTGATGGCATTGCCTTCGCATACCGCCGCTTCGGTGCTATCACATTCCGCCTGTTTTTCCTGGCATGCGCCATTCTCGCAGAACAGATCGCCGCAGTCTTCGGTCACATAAGCGCCATCTTTACAATACTTGATCATGTTGCCGGCGCATTCAGCAGGCGCATTTTCATCGCACTTGACATCCCCGGCTTCCTTGCACACGCCCGCATCGCAGAGCTTGTCGCCGCAAGGTTCGAGCTGATAGCTGCCGTTCACGCACTTCTTGACCGAGTTAGCCTCGCAAGAAGCAGCTTCGCTGACATTACAGGTCTGACCGCCAGCCACACATTTGTTTGTCGCTGCATCGCATATCTGTCCGGCTGCGCAGACTTCACCGCCGCATGTCACTTCTGAAGGTTTTTCATCCTCGCCCCCACCGCAAGCGACAAAACTGGTGGCTGCTGCGGCCAAAACCGCACAATAAAGTAGATTACGCTTCTTCATTTACTAACTCCTTTAAAATTTACCAAAAGCCGAACACACACAGGCACATCCGTATAAATGCACGGCTCACCCCAAAGACACTAGCACGCCGTTTTTTGAAAATCAAATTTCTCGACTGACATCCTGCCCCCCCGGTCGCGCGCCAGCCGCTTTAAAGACTTATCCTGAGCGCCACGCCACACTTCGCGTCTATTTCTCATGCGCTATGCGAATCTATGCGAAACCGCCTCCCCTGCGATTAATAAGCGCAAAACACCTTGCATGACAGCCGTGCATATTGTCTTAAAATCGCCCCGCACGCATCGCTTTCAAGAATACGCACAAGCCGGACGCCATAGGTTTTCATCATTACGCGTTTTTTCTGCTTGACATCATGCCTCAAAACATGCATATTGCTTCCCGTTCGCCGCAAGGCGGTCTTGATGCGGGATGGAGCAGTCCGGTAGCTCGTCGGGCTCATAACCCGAAGGTCATAGGTTCGAATCCTATTCCCGCTATTTCCCTCATGGGCATCTGATGCGGGATGGAGCAGTCCGGTAGCTCGTCGGGCTCATAACCCGAAGGTCATAGGTTCGAATCCTATTCCCGCTATTTGAAAGGCAGACTTAACCGTCTGCCTTTTTTGTCTGTGTTCTACCAGCCGCGTGGGGATATCGTCGTCTTATCATGCCTGCCCTGCCTGCGGCCAGGCTGTGTTCTACCAGCGTGGGGATATCGTCCTTTGGTTCACCAAACATGAGTGAGCGCAAGTGAACCAAATTGGAGCATGTGCCGCGAAGCGGCGGGTGAGATCCGGAAAATCCATAGCCACAGTCGTAGAACAGAGTTTTTGACCATCCCCAGCCGCAGAGCCCTAGCCTTTGACCATGAAACGCGAGTGCCAAAAGCGGGCCTAAGCGTATCTCGGCACATGGACGCGACAGGCATTGAAACGCTCATCATTCAGAATGCAGCTGAACCGTAATGCAAAAAAAATCAAAAATCAGGTGAATAGTCGAAATTCAAAGTATATATTATCAAATTGCGTTGGTTTCGCATCTCAGGAACTTTTGGAGCCAAATCATGAACCAAAGAAAGATTATTTGTTTACTCGCGCTCACCTGTTGTGCAGGCGCCTTGTCCGCATGCGACAACGGGGAGAAACAGCTCCGAGGCGAGATGGTTATGAAAACTCATGCCATCCTGAACGGAACAAAAGACACTGGCGCGGCACACAAAGCCGTCGTCGGACTTTACCAGAAAGACGGCAGTTATTCCTGCGGCAGCGACATGCTCTTCTGCACCGGCACGCTGATCCACCCCCAGTGGGTACTCACGGCAGCCCACTGCGTCACAGAGACGAACTCGTGGTCAGGCTCGGTCACTGCAGGCTCATGCAACCGTTATATCAAGATCGGCATCGGCAACACCGAAAGCGCGATCTCCAAGAATCTCTACGACACGGCTGGCACGAACTACATCTATTATCACAGCAAATACGGCGACACGCAGCTCGACTCCAATTACGGCACGATCAATGCCGATATCGCCCTCATCAAGCTCAAGTCCCCCATCGATCCGTCCGTCGCAAAGCCGATCCTGCCGCACCCCAAATGGCTCGCGATCAACAGCTCAGACCTGATCACCAAGATGGAATTCTCCGGATTCGGCTTCGATGAAAACGGCAACTCCGGCACGAAGCTCAAGTTCACGGGCGACATCACCAAATACTGCGGCCCCCAGAACAAGTCCGATTCCACGAGCGGCTGCAAGGAAGGCTATGTAACCGTCAACGGATGCCACCCGTCGCCCCAGTACTGCAGCTATTACGGCAACGCCTATAACGAGAAAGAATATATCCTCATGCCGTACGGGAGCATCTACTACTCCCAGAAGACAGGCGGTCCCTGCCAGGGCGATTCCGGCGGTCCCGCATTCTTCACCAAAGGCGGCATCGAATACGTCGCCGGCGTCACGAGCTACGGCGACAGAATCTGCGAGGTCTACGGCATCTCCACCGCCGTTCAGGACTATTACGACTGGATCATCTCGAAAGCCCCCGAAGTCGCCGAACAGTACGTTGAAGTATGCGACAACGGCGTCGATGACGAT
Source organism: Pseudomonadota bacterium (assembly GCA_017555665.1). Lineage (GTDB taxonomy): Bacteria > Myxococcota_A > Bradymonadia > UBA4248 > UBA4248 > UBA4248. The sequence goes on from JAFZFY010000279.1 coordinate 23,442, forward strand.
GGCGACGGCAAGATCGATTCCGCCGATTCCGACTGCAAACAGGCCGCCTACTGCGGGGACGGGCTCGTCAACAACGACGAGAAATGCGACGGCAACGCCTTCCTCAACAATGCCGTCAAATGCTCCAAATGGGATAACAGCTACATCTCCGGAAACGTCTCGTGCAACTCGGACTGCACGCTCAATTTCAAAGCATGCGCCAAAGCGCCCGTTTGCGGCGACGGCAAGGTCGATGCCGGCGAGCAGTGCGACGGCAACGCATACCTCGATAACAAAAAGGTCTGCGCCGCATGGGACAGCTCGTACATCTCCGGAAAAGTCTCGTGCAACGCTGACTGCACCGTCAATTACAAGGCATGCGAGAAATACGTCGCGCCGAAACCCGAGATCTGCGGCAACCTCATCGATGACGACGAAGACGGCCTGATCGACTGTGACGACACCGACTGCGCCAGCGATGCCTCCTGCAAGACCGCCCACACCACATGCGGAAACGGCGTCCTCGATGCCGCAAACGGCGAAGAATGCGACGGTTCCAAGTTCCTCCTCAACGAAAATTCGTGCAGCGGCTGGAACAACAATTACCTCTCCGGAAAAGTCTCATGCAATGCAGACTGCACCATCAACTATAGCGCCTGCGTCCTCAAAACAGCAGAAATCTGCGACAACGCCATCGACGATAACGGCGACGGCTTCATCGACTGCCTCGATCCAGACTGCCTCTACGCCTCGGCATGCATCACCGGACAGTCGGTCGTCACGGAAATCTGCGACAACCGCATCGATGACGACGGCAACGGGCTCGCAGACTGCAACGATCCCGCCTGCGTTTCCGCCGCAAACTGCAAATCGGATACGGTCTATGAGATCTGCGGCAACGGCATCGACGACGACAAGAACGGCAAGGCAGACTGCAAAGACCCCGCCTGCCAAAACAACCCGGCATGCGCCGCCACGACCAACGAAATCTGCGGCAACGGGCTCGACGACGACAGAAACGGGCTCGCAGACTGCAACGATCCCGCCTGCTTCACGCTGCCCGAATGCGGCAAGCTCACCGAAACCTGCGGAAACAATATCGACGATGACGGCAACGGACTCGCCGACTGCAACGATCCCGCTTGCGCCACCCACAGCACATGCAACAACGCCGCCCCCGTCGAGATCTGCTACGACGGCATCGACAATGACGGCGACGGCGCGATCGACTGCAAAGACGTCGACTGCCGCAATTCCTACACCTGCATCATGTCCGGAACGAACATCTGCGCGAATGGCGAAGATGACAACGGCGACGGACTCATCGACTGCCAGGATCCGGTCTGCCAGAACGATATCGCATGCAAATCGTTCAGCGAGCTGCTCGAAAGCAACTGCCAGGCTTCACCGCTCAGGCGTTCAGGCGCCCCGCTCTCGGCACTGCTCCTCGGCCTGTTCGGGATCGGCGCGATGATCCGCAGACGCCGCGAAAACTGATCCAGAACGCATCTGACACCGTTCGGGGCGCTGTTTCACACGCGCCCCGCAGCCGGGCTATCCTCACGGATACGCCCGGCTTTTTTATTGGCTTTCGCAAACGGGGCGCTGTTTCACACGCGCCCCTGCCGGGCTATCCTCACGGATACGCCCGGCCGTTTCCGCAAGGTCACGCTTCCGGCGCTTTCTCCGAATCGAGGATATAAAGCATCCACTCGCGCTCCAGCGCGCGCATCTCTTTCTCCTCCTCCGGCTCCGCATGGTCATGCCCCAGCAGATGGAGCGTGGAATGGATCACGAGGAACGTCAGCTCGTCCAGAAGCGACCAGTTCTCCGTGAGCGGCAACGAGCCGAGCTCGCAGAGACGCTCCTTGTGGCGGCATGTCTCGACATAGCGCATGGCCGTGTCCAGGCTGATCACCACATCCCCAAGCGGAAGATGAAGGTCAGCCACGACCTCCGGATCCTCATCCTCGCGCATCGGGAAGCTCAGCACATCCGTCGCCTCGTCGATATCGCGCCACTCTTTGTTCAGGCGGCGGATCTCGTCATCAGTGGTCAGCACGACGTTCACTTCGGAATCCCCTTCCCCGATATGCGCGTAAAGGCGGTCGACGCGCGCGCTCAGCGCGCGCATCGGCACATCATGCTCTGTCTCGTTTACGATATAGTGGAGACTCTCGATCTCCTGCGGTTCTCTTTCTTCCATGGATCTCCTTTGCTGGATTCAGCAACACACGCAACACACGCCCGGCACAAGGCCGGGCACACACTGAATTTTAGCGGTCTGAAACGCCGCGAATGCCTGACACACGATCACGGCACGAACACTTCCACCTGATACAGCCTCGGCCCGTCCGATGCCCGGATATACTGGCGCGCATACTGCCCGGTGAGCTCGATGGCATTCCCCTGACGCGCCGTGAGCTTGGAAAGGCTCAGCACGACAGAGGCTTTCGAATAGGAGCCCGCATCTGCCGCCATGCTCATCTGATACTGCAGCGTATTCTTTCCCTTGACCAGATACTGGGTGATGTCGAACGATGTCTGAGACTCGCTCTGCATCATGGTTTTGATGAACTTCCCGTTGATATAGACATCGACGTTGTACCCGAGCAGGCCCGGGGAATCGAAGAAAGCCACGAGATACGTGGGCTTGCCCGGCTCTGGAAGCTGCGTGATCCCGTCCGATGCCTCGGAAAACGTCGACGCGGGCTGAATCACCCGATTCTGATATGCCTGGCTGCCGTAAGACGGGGCCTGGCTGCCGTAAGACGGCGCCGGGTTATTGCCGTAAGACGGGGCCGTCGTGCCGCCATACGAGGGCTGTGCGGACGGCTTCAGCGCCGGGTTATTGCCGTAAGACGGAGCGCTGCCGCTGCCGTATGGGGCCTGCTGTATATTTTGAACGGGCTGCCCATTTGCTTGATGATTTTTGTCCGTGTTCATGAGATGATAGTGAGGAGCGGTCATGATGACGTTCCCCAGGGCATCGAACTGGACAGTGACATTCACAAAAGTCTGATTGGTCGTGCCGGTGATATCGACCCCATTGAGATACACATAAGGCGAAGCGTCGGCAAACGCCGGGACGCCAGCGAAAATGAGCGCAGCCAGAAGCGTGAGTTTTTTCTTCATAAGGCACCTCCGATTTAGAAATCCCCCACTAACGCCCTGCAAGCGTACCATGAAAAATCGCGACATTCAAAAAAGCATGGAAAAATAGAAAGGCATTGTTAAATCATGCCTTGCGTGGTATAGAATTTGCTGAAATAGCCGTTTGGTTTTGTTCACTGACTTCCCTAAGGAGGATGATTATGACTCGTCGTGCTGACATTGATCCATTAGTAAGTTATGCGTTCGTGGTTGAGATCAACCAGAATCCGGTCGCCCGATTCAGCGGCGTGGACGGGCTGAGCTATGAAGTCGAGATGATTGAATATCGCGACAGCGAGCAGCCGAACCTTCCGCAGTTCCGCCAAGGCCGCCGCAAAGCCGGTCGTGTAACGCTGAAACGCGGTGTCCTCGTTGACTATGGCAAGAAAAACGACCTGCTTGAATGGATTCGCAGCGTCGAGAAAGGCGTTGTCAAACCGCGCGATATCACGATTACCATCGGTAATTACGGCAAAGACAGCGGCATCTGCGAGACCAAAGCGCCGCACACCTGGAGCCTCTCGAACTGCATGCCGACCAAATGGTCGCTCGGCAGCCTGGATGGCAATTCGAACAGCCCGCTGATCGAATCTCTCGAAATCGTCGTTTCTGAAATGTCACGTTCCTGATTTAGAACGTCTCGCATCTCTTCCCTCAGGCTTTTGCCTGGGGGATTTTTTTTCGTGTCGGGGAAGTTTTCCCCAAACATGAGGTCAAGAGACCTCACCCAAATACAGCAGTCTCACGGGGTTGCCGCGGGGAAGGCTGCGGCGTA
>JAFZFY010000280.1 GCA_017555665.1 Pseudomonadota bacterium
CCGTGCAGGGCGGCGTGTATTTCAGATCATTTGCGTCGTGACTGTCGCTTTCTTTAAGGGATGACACGCCTGTATCGGGGATAAGCTTGCGATCAAAACTCGCGATCTCTTCTTTTTCTTCGCGGGTATCGATCTTTTCTTGTTCTTCCTGATCGGTCGAAAACGCGAGTTGCGCACCATCCGTGACTTGGCATCGCAATGCCAAGCGTGTTCTTGCTTCTTGCGCATCCGCAAGATGCGTGTGCATCAGATCAAAGTCATAGATAGTCGCAGAGTGCGTGGATGCGTCATCCGATGATCTGCCCCCGAGATTCTCCTTCAAGAATGTGATCCCCTCATTGAGCGCTTTGAGCTTTAATGCATGGCTCGTATGGGCATCATGATCCTGCATTGTGATAAAGGGATCTACGGCGTGATCTAGATCGTTGTATGTGATCAATAAATGGTCTTTCAGTGGGTGACTCAGGGAATAGAGCGTTGCCAGTAAGCCGCTTTTTACAGTCTGTGCAAATCTTTGGTGATTGATCTTGATATTGCGTGGCAGGCGCACCAACGGGAAGAGAAACACCGTCATATAAAAAACAAATGAGACAAAAGTCATGATGAAGCTTATAGACGTGATATTCAGTTGATTCATGAGGATAAAGCTATAACACCCATAGATGAGAAACATGATCACGCTGATAAACACGATGCCCGCTTTTCCGCTGTTGTTACCTGTAAGGGGCAAGCGAGGGGCAGGCGATTCCCAGACTGGCGATGGCGGATTGCTCACAACATCGTCTGTCGTTCGCATCATCTTTTCAAACACATAGATCAATGTGCCATTCTTTGTGATCTCAGCTTTGCCGCCAAATTCTGCGGTAAACATCGACAGATCGCTTTGGGCTTCTTTGAGCGACTTGCCTGTAATAAATATCCAGTCTTCTGCGGTGATCACGCCTTTCTGGGCATGGATCAGCCGCGCACAGGCCGCGCGTTCATCTCTGGCAAACGATTTCTCAGATGGCCCAAATACAAAGTTGCTCAAACGCTGGTGAAGCGGCAAATATTTTTTATCTTCCTCTGATGAACCGACAAAAAATATCCATATAGATTTTGAAATATATTTGAATGATAATACATTTTCCAGATCTATTTGATATCGTGAAGCGGCAAATCGGGATAATACTCTAAATAGAATACCGTGATCTTCACTAAAGATATGCAGGATAATTGACTTGAGGATCCAGATGGGAAGCCACATCGGGATCGTGATCAGGAGCAGCGCGAATGCGAATAACCCGATAAAAAGGGTGGCAATGGCCGTATAAAACACGAAAACAAGCATGAACAAAAACTGAAATGCTGTCTTTGCCGCATTCGCGATGGTCCAGGCATGCCGGTGAAACCAGGAAGGGGGCTTGCGAGCGGCCAGGCCGTTCTCGAAGGCATAGATGAGGTCGCCGCCTTCGCTTACGCGAAGCGTGCACGCGTGCGTGCGCATCAGGTCATTCAGCGCTTCTTCGGCTTCATGATCTCCCAGTCCTGTCTCAGAAATGACATCGCCCACGGTCACTTCGTATCGATGAATGCGCACTGCATCGCGAACATTTTTCATCTGCGCTTTGTCTTCATGAATCGCTGCTGTTTGATTTCGCGGCATCTTCTTGATTTCTCCTACTGGAAACGATCTGTCGATGTGACACGATTGTTCCGGGCATGGGGGATCGAACTTTTACGAAACTCGCCTTGTTATGTTCGTTGTCATGATATGGCTCATGGCATGCAAAGAGAGTTTATCATGATTGCCGCATCGTGACCATATCATAGCCGGGTCGTGACGATTCGGAGGGGAATGCGCGATAGCACGTTGAGCATAGCTTTTGCCAGCCGCATGGAATTAAGGCATATTGAGGCGTGCTGTATGCCGTGGATCCGCGTGCAGGACAGTGTTCATTTTTTTGAGGAGATAGAGATGTCGGTTCGGAAATATATGGGTCTGGCGCTTGCGCTGGCATCAATGGTATGTCTGGGGTGTTCTGAGCACGAGGATGGCGCTGTATGTGGCAACGGTCATGTCGAGACCGGGGAAACGTGTGATGACGGCAACGCATCCGGCGGGGACGGCTGTTCTGCCCAGTGCGGCACGGAGCCGGGGTGGACATGTCCCGATGAAGGCGTGGCCTGTGTGAAATCTGGGAATGGGGGGAATGAACCGCGTCCAGAGGGCTGCGGGAACGGCATCGTGGAAGACACGGAGACTTGTGACGACGGCAACCAGGCGGACGGCGATGGATGCTCGGCCTTGTGTTTCAAGGAGAACAAGGCTTTTTATGCGCCGAACCCGGGGCCTGTCACGAAGTGCAACGACGGGAAGCACGAGGCAGGGGAAGTGTGCGACCCGAAATACGGCTACACGCTGGATGGCGAAGCCCGGACGTGCCTTGTGACGGAAGCCGGGGCATGCGTGCTCTCGCGATCGACGGCCGGGAAGAGCGATTGCGGCACGGGCACCGTTGAGGACGGCGAAGCATGCGATGATGGCAATTCGGCAAACGGGGACGGCTGTTCTGCGAAATGCAAAGTCGAGCCGGATTCGGTCTGCCGCATGAAAAACGGGGCGCATGGCTCGGTGCTGCTCGTCGTGGATGGCGATACGCTCAAAGTCAGGCTGGATAACGGCGATTGCGATCCGGACGGTGCCGTGACCATCCGGCTTCATGGCATCGATACGCCGGAATGCGCCAAAGATACGCGCGTATCCACGATCGATCCGTCATACAGCGCGAAGGCTTATATCCAGGATGACACCTATACGGACAAGAATGAACGTGGCGGTTATGAAGCGTCTGTGTTCGCGAACGATCTGATCTATGCGCCTGAAAATCAGGGCAGTGTCGAGATCGAGTGTGAGACGCGAAGCGCATCCGATGCGACGTGCCTGCTGGATGCGACGAACAGCCGGTATCTCGCGTACATCAAGCTCAAGAAAGACGGCGTGTACACGGATCTCGCGAATGAACTTGTCAAGGCCGGTCACGGCATGGTCTATACGGATTTTACGTCGCAAAGGCTTGAAAAATACTGTACTTCAGAAAAGGCGGCAGTTCAGGCAAAGGCGGGATTCTGGAGCTATGCGGACTCCTTTGAGGAAGCCGTGAAGCTTCTGAGCGAGGACAAGCAGCGATATATGACGCATGATCATTGTGATTGAGCCGGGGATGCGCGTCACGCGGGGGCGCATGGGCTTTGTATATCGTGAGAGGCGCAGGGGCGGTGTGTTAGACTGCTTGTAGCGACGATACAGGTTTAATCATGATGTATGGATGTGGCAAAATGTGGTAGAGAGGGGGGAGCGGCGTATTGCCGTAAGGCAATAGCCGCGCGGGGGGAGGCTTCCCCCCGTCCAAAAGTGCCGAAATCAGAAGGAATACAGACCGATGGCAGAGCAAGAAATGTCAAAAGATGCGGAAAGTTGTATGGAAACGAAGGCTGAAACGGAGTTGTCAGGAAACTCGGAAGTGAAGGAAACAGGCGCATCTGAGGCAGGTCAAGCGTCAGGAGCCGCGTCAAATAGCGAGGAAAAGCCGGCGAAGAAGAAGATGTCGAATCTGGCGCTTCGCGTGCTCTCGACGGTCATACTGCTTCCGCTGTTGCTGGCGCTGGTGATCTGGGGGAACCACTGGATGTGGGCGGGTTTTCTGCTTGTGGCGGCGGCGCTTGGCGGCCGTGAGTTCATGAAGATCACGAATGGCGCGGAGAGCGGCGCGGTTCGCGGCGTGAGCGTGGGGCTTTCGCTGATCCCGGCGGTGGCGGTGTATTTGACGGCCGGTGCGGGGGCGCCGTTTGCCAGCGACTGGAGCTGGCTGATCGTCGGCAGCGCGTGTGCCGTGTGCGTGTGGGGGGCGTTCCTGTTCAACTGTTTCCGCCCGCGCGAGATCTCGCGCGCTTCGAACGTGATCACGGGGACGCTCGGATGCGCCGCGTATGTCGGGATGCTGTTCCTGTTCCTCGCGCTGTTCAAGCGCGACTTGGGCGAGAGCGCGAATGCGTGGCTGTTCACGCTGATGGCGATGACGTGGATGTCAGATACCGGCGCGTATTTTACAGGACGTGCGCTGGGCAAGCACAAGATGGCCCCGATCCTGAGCCCGAAAAAATCGATCGAAGGCGCGGTCGGCGGCTTTGCCTGTGCGCTGATCGCGGCGTTCGTGGCGAAGTTCATCGCGTTCGATCACCTCGCGATCTGGCAGGTCATTCTGCTTGCGGTGGTCGCCAATTTCCTTGCGCAGATGGGCGATCTTTCGGAATCTTTGCTCAAACGCAGCTTTGGCGTGAAAGACTCCGGAAACGTGATACCGGGGCATGGCGGCGTGCTTGACCGCGTCGATGCGCTGATATTCTCGGCCCCTTGGGTCTACATATTTGCCAGGATCTTCATGACCTGAGAGACAGGAAAGCCCGATGGCGGTGGTTTATATAGTCATACTCATCGGCGTCCTCGTGTTCGTGCACGAGTTCGGCCATTATCTCGCGGCGCGCATATTCCACGTGAAGGTGGAGCATTTTTCGATCGGCTTTGGCCCGAAGCTCTACAGTTTCAAACGCTGGGATACGAACTGGGAGGTGCGCGCGCTGCCGTTGGGCGGCTATGTCCAGATGCTCGGGATGGAGTTTGAGGAGGTCACGGACAGGACGCATCCCGATTATGCGCACGCCTATAATAACAAGCCGATATGGCAGAAGGCGGTGATCAACCTTGCCGGCCCCCTGTTCAATCTTCTGCTTCCGATACCGATCCTTTTTGCGGTGTATCTGGGCACGGTTACGGACGATATCATGCCCCGTGTGGGGCAGGTCCTGGACAGCTCGCCTGCCGTCGGGATCCTGGAGCCGGGCGACATGATCACGTCGATCGACGGGAAGCCGGTGCGCTACTGGACGACCGTGCATGATGAGATCGCGGCGCGCCCGAACGAGACGCTCAAAGTCGGTATTCTGAGGGATGGGCAGGCGCTTGAGGTGCAGGTGACCCCCGAAGAGGCGACGAGCCGTGATGTGCTCGATGTGAACGTCCGCAAGATCGGCCGTGTCGGCATCACGCCAGACCTCGCCCCTGCCGTGATCGGCCTGACTTCGACGCACGGGCTTGCCGCAAGGCACGGCCTGGCGTCGTTTGATGAAGTGACCTCGGTGGATGGGCAGCCGGTCCGGTCATATCCGGATCTCGAAAGCGCGATACGGCATCACAGCGGCGACGTGATGAAGATCGTGGCGCTACGGCCTCAAAAACTCGATGTCGCGTATGGCACCGTGAATATCCTGAAACGCATCGAGGTCGAGATCCCCGGCGAGGTAAGCCTTGAGGCGATGGGCATCGCGTCTGCCAACATGTTCCTCTCGGAAGTGGATGACAAATCGCCGGCAGCCAAAGCCGGCCTTCAGGCGGGCGACAGGATCCTTGAGGCGGATGGCAAGTCGATGAGCGTGTTCCGGTCTTTCGTGGATCGGCTGGCGACGAACTGGGAAGAGCCTCACACGCTCCTGGTGCAGCGCGGCGATGAGGTGTTCACGACGACGATACAGCTTGAAAAGGTGACGATCGTCGGCGAATTTCAAGAAGAACGCCCCGTGATATACGCCGGATTTTACCAGAAATCGCCGTATGTGGTGCCCGAACGCGTGAAGATGTCTTCCGGCGACAGGTTCGCGTATGCCGGCAGGACGGCGGTCAATTCGACGGTGACGGCTTCCGGGATGCTCGTCGTGTATCTCGGGCAGATGGTGCGCGGCAAAGTGTCCACGAAGTCGCTTGGCGGCCCGATCATGATCGGGCACATGGCCTCGAAAGCTGGCGCGGATGGCCTCGATGCATTTATGCGGATGCTCGCGGTGATCTCGATCAATCTGGGCATTATCAACCTGGTGCCGATCCCGCTTTTGGATGGCGGCAAGCTTGCTATTCTTTTGGTAGAGGCTATAAAACGCGGTCCGATCTCGATGCGGGCGCGTCAGATCATTGCCTATGTCGGGCTTGCGATGGTCGCGATGCTCCTGCTGCTGGCGTTCAAGAATGATATTGAGCGCTTGTGGAATCTGTTCTTTTCATAAAAGCTGAATATGACGAAACTGACATTATCTCTTGATACGGCGACGCCCGTGCAGTCGCTGGCCATATTGAACGACAGCGAGGTGTGGTTTGAGGCGTTTGCCAAGACGAACACGAAAGAGGGCCCCGGTCTTCTTTCGCTCGTGGATGATGCGCTCAAGCACTGCGGCCTGAAGATCTCGGATATCGACCGCTTTGTGGTGTCGCGCGGGCCGGGGGCGTTTACGGGCCTTCGCGTGTCGATGGCGATGCTGAAATCACTGGCTCTGACGCTTGACCGGCCGCTCTATGCCGGCTCATCGCTTGACGCGCTCGCGATCGATGCGATGCCGTCAGCGACGGTTGTCGCGGCTTGTATCGATGCACGGCGCGGGGAGATCTATGCGGCATTTTACGGCATGTCGGACGGCGTGCCCGTGGCGCAGTCGGAAGAGCTCCTGATGAAGCCAGAGGATCTGGCGGCCTATGTGGCGCGCGTCTATCCCGGGCAGAAAATCTTGTGCACCGGCACGGCTTTTCCCGGATATTCCAAAAAACTCGCCGGGTTGACGGATCAGCTCCTGTGCCGGCCGGCGTCTCCGAAGGCTTCGGTTCTGGCAAAGCGCGTGGTGGAAAAATATGGCGAACGCGTGCCGGATGTCGCCCTTGAAGCGCTCGAGCCGAAATATATTCGCCTGGAAGATTTCGAGCTTCCAAAGCCGTTTGATTTTAGCCAGCCCGGACAGTTCCGGCATGACGCTTAGGATGCGGTGGATGTTCTGGCGATTCTTTTGGGTGGGGGAAGTCTCCCCCTTCGCGGCTATGTGCTCGACCGCTCGGAGACGTGCGATCCGCACGTCTCCGACGGTCTGCGCGCATACGCCGCTACCCCCTCTCGGCTCGCTTGCGGCGCTCGCGAGTGCGCTTGTCGGTGCTTGAGCCGGCGGCATTCGGGGGACGCTCAGGCGATTCGCGCATACGCCGATTTTTCTTTAACCGGGTTCATTACCTTTCGTGACTGCCATGAGGGCATAGCCAGAGTTTTTATATGAAAGACAAGTATTTCAAGTTTCTGATCGTCGGGATCATCCTGATCCTGTCCGTTTTTCTAGATCAGTGGTCGAAGTTCTGGGCAGAGGATAATCTCGCATCGCCGCATATTCCCGATCATGTTGTGACTTTGAATGTGCCTGACTCGACTGCGGAGCCGATGTCGTTCGAGGCCTTTATCCAGGCCAGATATCCCAAAAATTCTGAGGATACGAACAAACATATCGTGGCCAATGCCATGCGGGATAACAAACGCCTGATGCCGCAGGATGAGGTGAAACCGGGCGATAAGATTGACCTTCGCTATGTCTCTCTGACGGTCATCGATGGGTATTACGATTATCAGTATGCACGCAATCCCGGTGCGGCGTTCAGCTTTTTGGCCAAGCAGTCGGATCAGTTCCGGTCGATCTTTTTCGGGATCACGGGCATTCTCGCGATCATTTTCATCCTTGTGTTTATCGGTCACAGCTCATGGAAGAAGCAGAAACCGCTGATCATCGCGCTCGCCTGCGTGCTGGGCGGTGCTGCGGGCAATATCATCGACCGTGCGCGTCTGAGCTATGTCATTGATTTCATCTCATGGCATATCGGCGACAAGTATTACTGGCCGACGTTCAATATCGCGGATGTCTTCGTGACATGCGGTGTGGTGTTCCTGATTCTCGATCTGCTCATTCATAAAGAGAAGAAGGCGGTGACAGAGGGCAAAGGCGAAAAAGAGAACACGGCAGCTGATGTCCAGTGCAAGTTGCAAGGGAAGTATCAAAAAGTGCTCGTAGCCGATGCAGACACGGCAGACAAGACCGAATCAAAGCCTTCGGATGACACGGCAGACAAGGCCGAATCAAAGCCTTCGGAGGACACGGCAGACAAGGCCGAGTCAAAGCCTTCGGATGACACGGCAGACAAGGCCGAGTCAAAGCCTTCGGAGGATAAAGCTGACGCGGGCAAATCAGACGCCGGTAAATGAGCATTTGCAACAGATATTGAGATTCAAAAGGAGTGGGCCGCAGCCGGATGCTGCGGCTTTTCCGTATTTTTGATGGGGAAACGATAGATGTATCCAGTATTGATCGGAGAAGGGATCTGGGCATTGCCGTCGTATTTCACGATGGTGATGATAGGTTTTTTTGTGGGGGCGTTGCTGATGCGCCGCGAAGCAGTCCGAGTCGGATTCAGCCCGGTGAAAACGATCGATCTGTGCTTCGCGCTTGTGATTGCGAGCATCGCGGGGGCTCGTCTCGCGCATGTTTTGTTTGACGGCTTTTTGATGGACTATGTGCATCTGTGTTTTGACCCGGATGCGCTTGCCAAGTCGCTTCCGAGCGGTCACGCGTGTGTGACTTCGGATCAGTGCCTGGCTGCGCAAAATGCAGGGTATAACATCGGGGCGATATGCCGTGATGGGGCGTGCTTGCCGGAACGCGATTGCCTGAGGCCGTTCATGTTCTGGGCTGGCGGGCTGACCTATTACGGCGGTTTTTTGCTCGCGGTCGGCACGGCATGGATATTGAGCCGTCGTTGGAAATGGCCGTTTTTGAAGCTTTCGGACACGGCAGCGCCGATGATCGCGCTGGGGCTTGCCTTTGGGCGTCTGGGCTGTTTTCTGGCTGGTTGCTGTTTTGGCAAGGTGACGGATGTGCCGTGGGCGATTCGATTTCCGCAGTATTCGGATGCGTGGAAACATCACCGAGAGGCGTTTGCAGACGCGCTTTTGGCGCAGAATCAGGCGTTGGGCGAGTATTTGTCGTTGCCTGTGCATCCGACGCAGCTCTATGAGCTGTTTGGTTCGCTGGCGCTGTTTGCCTTTTTGTGGCTGACGCGCAAGAAGCCGCATTTTGAGGGCCGCCAGTTGGCGATTCTTCTGATCGGTTACGGCGTTCTTCGCTTCGTGATCGAGTTCTGGCGCGACGATGACCGTGGCGGGGTTTTGCTTTCGACTTCCCAGTGGATCAGCGTGCCTCTGATCCTGATCGGGGGGGTCCTGATCTGGCGTGGCTTGCGCAAACCGAAAGCCGTGAGCGCGTAAGGCTGAACCGTTATTGCTTAGCCCATAAATTTGTCTGAAGTATGGCGGGCATTTCGGACAGGCAGTAGGCAGTCGTTAGCCGCACAGGGACTTTTGCCCTGAGGGTATATAAATATTCGACTGCTTGCAGGCGCGAAAGGTGTTGAAATACGCATGATTGAGAGGGCGTCTGAGTCGTGACGAACCGTAATGCTGGAAATTAAAAAAATGTTGACGGCATAAACCGTGAGTGATAAATGCGCAGATACCCCCCTGCGATAATCACTGATTATCGCAGCCCCAGCGGCGTTTTACTTCCCCCGGTGAAACGCCGCATTTTTTTTGCGCAGTCAGGGGCGCGGATATGAAATGTGGCGTGTCAAAACTGCATGGATTGCATATCCATCGCCCCGAAAGGGCGACCGCGTACAGCCCGGAGTGCGTAACCCAGGAGCATAGAATTGCCCTTCAGACCAGCAACATGAAGGGGGGCCACCGATTGCCATATCCATAGGTGTAACACAGAGCTTATCGGCGCGACAGGTGTTGAAACGCTCAAATTTAGAGGGCGGCTGAGTCGTAACATTTAATCGCGTCCCGACAAAAAATTGTCTTGAAAAATACAAGAAATGGTAAAATGTATTCCTCTTTTTGGGGGATGACTGATGTCGTGTCATCCGTAAGGGATGCCCGTCGAGATATTGCCGAGTAAGGATATGAGCCGTAAAACGATCGTCGTATTATTAGCCATGTGTGTCTGTATTGGTGGGTGTGATAAGCCTGCGGAACCTGAGCCTGCACAGCCGGCCGTAGAAGCCGAGCCTGAGGTCAAAGACGTACAAGCGGAAGTCGCGCCGGCAGAGGCTGCGCCGGAACCCGTGAAGGAAGCGGCACCAGTCGTAGAGGCGGTTGATCCTGCGGATATGTGTGGAGAGGTTCGTCGGCCATCGGGCAAAGACAGCCGCGACTATGTGTGTCAGGATGGCATGTGGCTTTGCTTGCAGCCGGAAGGCTGTATATGCGGTGAGGGCGGTATATGCCACGGGGGGTGCAAGGACGGGCAGTGCGTTCAGGCCCCGGCAGACCCGAAGCATGATGTGTATTGCGTCGATGGCAATTGCCCGTGTGGGGATGTCTTTTGTGCGAAGAATGCGATCTGTCGTGCGGGCATGTGCATCTGTCGGACGGATGAAACAGACAAAGGGTGTGGCAACGAGATCGTGAGCGGCGATTTTGGGGAGTTTTCATGTGAATCTGTAAAACTCGGCAATCGCCGTGAGGTTTTGTTTATGTGCTTGCGCGATGAGGGATGTCGTCTTCGCGATGGCCGTCATTACATGAAATATGGCGTGGTATCGGCGAACCCGGAGG
>JAFZFY010000002.1 GCA_017555665.1 Pseudomonadota bacterium
AATATCCTGATACGACGGATCTTCCGACTCGGATCCCGCGAAGTTGATCTTGTAATTGACATTGCCGTCCGCAGTGCTGTCGTCCACGCCCTTGACGGTCACGACATGCGGCTCGTTCCAGTTGTCCTTGTCAAACTTGAGGATGGCGGGGCTGACGGTGCCTTCATCCGGGCGGCTGGACATGACTGCCAGCGCGACTTCGTAAGCCGGGATCGAGCTCAGGACGACCGTGAACGTCGCGGCATCCTGTGACTGATCTTCGTAAGTCGTCAAAGCGGTCTCGGAAACGATAAAGCCCGGCGTGGTCTTGTCGATGTTCGTGAGCTCGACGGAGGTCGCTTCGAGATCGTTGAAGTCCGCGTCTTCGGATACGGTCTTGACCTTGAGCGAATAGGTCTGGTCGCCGTCCTTGAGGTAGTCGTCCACGCCGGTAACGACGATCGTCTGACCGAGCTGCCAGTTGTCGGCGTTGAACACGACACCGTCGCAGGCCGCATCGACTTCTTTATTGGGGCTTTCGGTGATGACTTCGCAAGCGATGCGGACATCGGATGTCGGCATGTTGTTGAGCGAAAGCTCAAGCGAAATCGCCTTGCCGGCCTCGTCCGTCTCTTTGTCTTCGGGTTCCGAGAGCTTGATGGCGGGGGCTTCGATAAACACGCACGCGCCTTCGGCGTTGCAGGCCTTGCCGGTCGTGCACGGATCTTTGTCGAGGCAGATCTCGTAGGTGCAGTTGCCCTTCGAGCAGATCATGTCTTCGCCGCAGGTCATGTCGAGGCATTCGTTATCGACGCATTTGCCGCCCTTGCAGGTACGGCCTTCTTCGCAGAAGTAGTCGATACAGGCGGTCTCGACGCACTGGCCGGTGCAGGTGTCGCCTTCGCACGAAAGCGTGACGCACTCCCAGCCTTCGTCGCAGGTCATTTCGGAGCAGCCGCTCTGGACGCATTGGCCTTTCGAGCAGACATGGCCTTCGCCGCAGTCTTTTTCGACACCGTCAACAAGGCAGTCGTCATCGTAACATTTGCCTTTCATGCAGGTCTGGCCGGCGAAACAGTTGACGGTCTCGCACGGGTCGATCGTGACGCATTCGCCGCCCTTGTCGCTGTCGCAGCGCTCGCCGTCCGGGCAGGTCTTGTTGGCGCAGGGGTCTTTCTTCTCGCATACGAGGTTGACGCAGACCTCATCCTCGCTGCACTTCGCGCACGGATCCTCTGGGGGATCGACGCAGGTGTCGGTGCCCGTATCGCAGATCTTGCCATCCTCACACGCGCCGCCGCAAGGTTCCACGACGATATCCTTGCACACGCCGTCTTCGCAGGTCTGACTGTCCGTGCATTTGGAACACGGATCTGCGGGGTCTTTGTCGACGCATTTGCCGTCTTTGCAGGTCTGATCGTCCGTGCACTGGGCACACGGATCAGAGGGGTCTTTGTCGACACATTTGCCGTCTTCGCAGGTCTGATTGTCCGTGCACAGGGCACACGGATCCGAAGGATCGGCCTTGTCCTTGCACACGTTGTCAATGCATTCCTGCTGGTCGGTACACACGGCATCGCCGCACGTGTTGCCCTGGGGCTTGTTGTTCGAACCGCCGTCATCATCGCACGCGGCGAACGCAAACGCCATGGCCGCACAGCACGCCAGCGCCAGTCTTCGCTTCGAACTCTCGTTCATAGGTTCCTCCCATCGTAAAAAAGCATTCGCCAAAATCAGCGAATCGAAAAAACAAATACGGAACAATCGAGCCCTTTATTTAGCAATTTTTTCTTATCTTTCAACTACTTAGGGTTTCTGATTTAAAAAAAAACAGTCATGCCCTCTGGATGCCGTCCCCCAAGCATCCGCAAGACAACCATGCGTCATCTCTCGCTATGGGCGAATCAGATACGAGTCTTGTGAAACGCCTTTGGCGTTCATATTGACATCATCGATCTTGAAATCAGATTGGTAATCGAATGCCTTTGGCCCCATGTAATACGTGTTGATCTCAAGCTCGATTGTCTGAGCATCATACTGGTAGGCATCTGCCGGTTCCGTGGGTTCGTAATTGACGAGAACAGGATAATCCGGAGCCTGCGTGTCGAGCGTAGGCAAGACGACCTCTGAATCCGCGCCAGGCACATAGACTTCCCACAACAGATGCGCCTGAGATGCGCCGATATCGGAATCCAGGACCTTGTTGTGAATCGGCGGCGTGAGATAATTGAAGCGCAAAACGCTCATATCGGCATCAGGCGCGCCTTTCCAGGCGATGCGTCTCGATGCCCCAAGCGCGTCCCCTACGGCATCCAGCGCGTCCGATACCGGCGGTTTCGGAATCAGGAATTCCGGAAGCGCCGGCCAATCGTCGTGTCTATCCATCGAGGTGCCGCCAAGCGCCCCATTTGGCAAGCGTTCCGGGTGCCTGATCACCGTCGAGATCCCCGGGCGATCAAAGCCGCTCACGGCACTTCGCGCTGCCAAACCCACGACCATCTGCTGTACCTGAAGCCCATAAGTTTTCAGGACATGATCGACATTATCTGGAAACCGTATCGACACAGGATTTTTAAAGCTGTCAAAATTCCAATCCGTGTTCACATCGAGAAAGATATAGCCTTTTCCCGTGTTGATCAGCGGCATGATCAGGCCCATTGGCAAAGGCTCGCCTGTTTTGGGATCATCGGGCAGATTGCCGAAATGCAGTTCAGAGACATCCGCATGCTGCCTGAGGTCGAGCGTGAGATCAAGCGTGAGATCAAGCGTTTCACCGGCGGCAACTTCGACATCTTTGAAGCCGAGAGCCATAGGCTCAAACTTCATCACATAGGGGTTTTGTGAAGCCTCCATGATGTTGCCGCCGGCGCCGGCGAGCGCGAACACGGTGTATTTGCCTGGCTTCAAGTTTCTGAGCGCGAACCGAGATGCCGAGGGCGTCGAGCGATTGGCGAGCACCAGGTTTGGGGGAACATCGAAATAGGCCGCGCTGGCAGAATTTTCATCCGGCGTGAGGAGGACAGCCCCGGTATTCATCGAGCTGAGCGGCATATTGCGGATACCGACCTGAACGATCGCGATATTGAACGTGCCGAAAACATTACTATTTTCGGGCGGAAAAATCTCCAGCCCCGTCTCGCCCCAAAATCCGCGCACCACGCCCGTGATGCGCGATCCCTTGCTTCCGGCTTCGCGCCTGAGCACATCGCGGAGATGGATGCCGGCACTGATCACCCGCGCATCGACAGCGAGCCATGTCGTGTATCGTGCTCCAGCCGCGCCGACCGTGACATCGACAGGCCCGTGCAGCCTGTCGTCCTTAAAGTGCGCAAACCCGTTTGCATCCGTGCGCCCAGTCAGGCGTGTCCCGTCTGCCAGATCAATCTGCACGAATGCATTTTCCCAGGGGCGGAGCGATTCGCCCGCCCAATCGAGCGTGCTCCCATCTACAGCCATCACATAGAGTTCACCCGACATCTGCCCGGCATGCGCATATCGTCCAGGGTTGATGCCGGGCACTTCGAGGACGGGTTCGAACGGCTTGTCGATTGGATCGGTCGGATCGGTCGGATCGGTCAGATCGCCCGGGTCAGTCGGGTCGGTCGGGTCGGTCGGGTCGGTCGGGTCGGTCGGGTCGGTCGGGTCAGTCGGGTCGGTCGGGCGACTGGATGCCTTGAGGGTAAGCGTGACCTCAATCGTTTCGCTTGCGCGTCCATCAGGAAGCCCGTCCGTCATGGTCTCGAAGGTTACAGCCGCCGTCACGGACGCGCTGGCATGCAGCGAGATTTCATAATAGCCAGTCCCAGGATGCTGAAGCGCATCAAGCGTACCGGCAGTTGTCGTGACGTGAAGCTGGACATCATCGCGCCATTGGCCTTTGATATCGCGGATGCTCACCGCCATGCGCGCGACAGCCGAAGTCTCGGACGCATCCGTGGCTAGAATGGCAGGAAACAGCATGATTTTGATGTTGTCGCACGGATCGGGATCCGTGCCATCGGGAAGCGTGTCACCGTCCGTATCCGGGTCGTTCGGATCCGTCCCGAAGACGCGTTCCTGACGATCCGAAAGCCCGTCGCCATCGGTATCGGGTCCTGCGGTTTCGGCAGCACAGCCTGCCCAGAGCAGACAACACGAGAAAAGCCAGATCTTGCCAGCCTGCATACGCGTCACCTCCCGTGCCTGTCTTTCGCAAACCGGATCATATAAGCCAGATGAAACGCGGCATCAAAGCCGCGTATCGATATGTTCGGGAAACCGGCATTCCCGGGTGCGTAGACGAATTTTTCCATAGTTCTGGGCGTATAGATGCCGAACTGTGCGGCGGTTGCAACCCCCATATCGGGCGCATGTGCGGACGAAAACCAAAATGTCCCGCCGAAAGCGGCGATATGCCGATCGCCATCGAGGACATTGAACACGCCGCTTTGCGCAGGGATCGGTGTTTTTTCAAAGGCATACGCCGCCGAGACAGAAAAGCCGTCCATGGGGTTCCAGACGAGCGCAGCACGGATCTCCCAGGCATCGTCAAACGCCTGATACGTCTGCAAGGCGGCATCCATTTCCTCGCCAGAAGCGTCGTACAGACTGACTTCCGCGTGCGTCGCGATCGGCGATGTGTAATGCCTGTATGCGACATCGAGTTCAGCCTGGAACCTAAGCCTGTCATCCGAAACGAGGTGCGAAAAGTCGTAGCGCGCGCCGAGCCGTATATCATGCGGCTCGGAATAGGCATACCCCCTGAGGCGCGCGCGGATATTGCCGACAGACTCGCTGACGCGGATCGAGGCGGGCACATCGAGCCTGAGCTGTGCGGCACCGCGCCAAGCCAGCCCGAGGCTGACTCCCTCCGTGAGCTGCGCATAAACGCCAACGGTGGGGGCAAGCCTGTAGTCGACCTTGACACTGCTGTAACTCTGAGCCCTGTCCTCGGTGAAGTCGATATTCACGTCGGCCATGACATCCGGCATGAGGTACAGACCGGCGGCGACCGAGATGCGCTCCCAGACCCTGACGGCAACGGCTGCATCGACAGCCATGCGCCGCGCATGACTTCCGGTGCGGATCAGCACCGGCGTATCCACGGCCGTGTTTTCGACATCATAAAGCCCCTGATGGGGGAGATGCAGGCTAACCCCTGCAAAGAGCCTGTCATCGAACCGCCCCAGGGGGAGGGCGGCGGCGATGCCCAGGCGGTAGCCGAGATAAGTATCGAGCCCGGCATCGGAATCGTTGACGCGAAGCCCGTCATCGGCGACGAGCACGCCGGCGGCGAGCTCGATCCCGCGTGTGTCGATGAGCCGCGCGGGATTTGTGGCGGCAGCCGAGACGGGATCGGCACTGGCCGTCACAGCCATACCTCGTGCCGCCGAAAACGCATCAAGCCCGAAGGCATCTGCCGGAGAAGCATCGGCACATGGCGCGTGCGCACACAGGCAGATCACGGCAACGCCTGCGGCACGCAGCGCGTCAGCGCAGAGGGGGGAGCGGCGTATTTGTGCGCGTATCGAGACGTTCTGCAGAACGTCTC
>JAFZFY010000281.1 GCA_017555665.1 Pseudomonadota bacterium
CGCAGTTGGGGCCGGCCTATCAGCCTGACGGCTGATACGGCGCGGCTTTTGGCCGGCTATTGGGGCCGGCCTATCAGCCTGACGGCTGATACGGCGCGGCTTTTGGCCGGCTATTGGGGCTGGCCTATCAGCCTGACGGCTGATACGGCGCGGCTTTTGGCGGCGGCTATCGGGTAACCGGCCCGATACGCCGCCGCCCTGCACAAAATGCAGCCAACAGGCGTGTGATATCCAATTATCTTGAAAACAATATTGTTACGGCGTAGAAGACGCAAGTTTTGTTCAGGGACAGGTGTCCCGGGAGGTGTTATGCAGTCAGGTTTGGTACAGAAACTCAGTCCGATGCTGAAAGGGGCGCAGCGCCGCCAGCTTCGGGGGCTTGCGCATCCGCTCAAGCCGGTCGTCCAGGTGGGGCAGCAGGGGGTCACGGAGATGGTGATCCGCCAGCTCGAGACCGCCCTGTATGACCATGAGCTCGTGAAAGTCAAGGTCATCAACACGTATGCCGGCACGATCGAGGACGCGGCGTGTGCGCTTGCGTCGGGCACCGGGAGCGCCTGTGTGCAGCAGATCGGACATATCCTTGTGTTTTACAAGGCAAATCCGGATAAGCCGGTCATCGAGCTTGTCCGCGCGAGCGAGGACTGAACCATGCTGAGGATCTGTGTCGACGATCGCTGGCCGAATGCGCGTCAAGTCGGGCGCGTGGCGGACATCATACGTGAAGGGGGGCTCGTCGTCTACCCGACTGACACGATCTACGGTCTGGGCTGCGACATGATGCAGAAAAAATCTGTCGAGCGCGTCTATCAGATGAAAGGCAAAGATCGCAAGCACCCGCTCTCGTTCATCTGCCCAGATCTCAAGAACATCGCGCGTTATGCCGTCGTGTCGAACGTGGCATATCGGCTGATGAAGCGCATCCTCCCTGGGGCATATACGATCATTCTTCCCGCGTCTCGCGAAGTGCCGCGCCTGATGATCAGCAAGTCGGTGACGGTGGGCATCCGCGTGCCCGATCATCCCGTGACGCGTATGCTCGCCGAGACCCTCGACAACCCGATTATCACGACTTCTGTCCCGTCACCCGAGAACGTCCAGTTCAGCGATCCCGAAGAGATATCGCGGCGGCTCCCGTTCCTCGATGCGATCATCGATTGCGGCCTGATCGCGCCCGAACCTTCGACGGTCATCGATATGACTGAGGACGTGCCGCGCCTGATCCGCCTTGGCAAAGGGCCGATCGACGCGATTCCCGATCTGATCACGACGGACAGCTGATTTTTTTGGGCGGGGGGAAGTCTCCCCCCGCGCGGCTATTTCGCCTGTCGGCTCAATACGCCGCTCCCCCCTCTCCCCTAAGGACTTGAAGCATAAATGGCGAAAATTCTGCTCGTTGAAGACGAAATCAACGTCCTGAACATGACGCGCATGATGCTTGCGCGCGAAGGGCATGAGGTCGAATGTGCGTCATCTGGTCGCCAGGCGCTTGAGATCCTGGAGTCATCGGATTCGGGCGGCAGCCTATCGTTCGATGTCGTCCTGACCGATTACCGGCTGAATGACCTGACGGGGCTTGATGTGCTCCATGATGTCCGCCGTCGTGATCCGAGTACGCAGGTGCTCCTCGTGACGGCATACGCGACGACACAGACCGCCGTCGAAGCGATGCGTGACGGCGCGTTCGACTATATCGAAAAGCCGTTCAAGCGCGACGAGCTGCTCTCGCTGGTCGACAAGGCGAATGCGCGCCGGCTCGCGACGCGCCAGACCTCTCCTGCCGTCGATATCCCAGACTTCATCGCGTCCTCGGATGGGATGAAATCAGTCCTTGATATGGTGACGCGCGTCGCGCCGACGCGCGCGAACATCCTGATCACGGGCGAGTCGGGGACTGGCAAGGAAGTCGTCGCTCGCGCGATTCACAAGCTGAGCGGCATTCAGGGGCCTTTCGTGCCGGTCAACTGCGGTGCGATTCCCGAAAATCTCATGGAAAGCGAGTTTTTTGGCTATGCGAAAGGCGCTTTCACTGGCGCGTCGCATGACAGGGCCGGCCTGTTTCAGGCGGCATCTGGAGGCTCCATATTCCTCGATGAGATTGGCGAGTTGCCGTTGGCGATGCAGGTCAAGCTGCTCAGAGCGATTCAGGAAAAAAGGATCCAGCCGGTCGGGAGCACACAGGAAATCCCCGTGTCTGTGCGCATTATCGCCGCGACGAACAGGGATCTTCGCGCCGAAGTCGACGCGCATCGGTTCCGCGAGGATCTGTTTTTCAGGCTCAATGTGATCCAGATCGCGCTCCCTGCGCTTCGGGAGCGCAGGAGCGATATCCCCCTTCTGGTCAGCTATTTCCTGCGCCGGTTCAACAAGGAACTCGGCAAATCGGTCGCCGGGATATCGCGCGATGTCCTCGATCTCCTGACCACATACGATTACCGGGGCAATGTCCGCGAGCTTGAAAATATCATAGAACACGCGGTGACACTTGAACGCGGCACGGAGGTGTCGTTCGAGTCGCTTCCCGCCTACTTGAAAAACAGCGTTTCGGTAACGGCAGAGCCGGAACCCGTGCGAGAACAGCCCGAAAAACGGCGTTCTGTGGAACGCCCTGCGGTCAGCCGCGCCGTGATGGAGCCTGTGCCTGAGGCCGATATCGAGCTCGGTGATGGCATCGCACTCGAGGGCGTTGTCGAGGATCTTGAACGACGGTTGATCGAACAGTCGCTCGAAAAGGCAAACGGCAACAAGACCGAAGCAGCCCGGCTTTTGGGCATCTCTTTTAGAAGCCTTCGATATCGCCTGAAAAAATACGGTTACGAATAAGCCCCCTCGCCGCTTCGCTGTACGGATGTATGATGCGCGTTCAGGGCGTGTCACGGCGCATCTGTCCCATGAGTCTGTGCGTCTTTTGGGTGTGCGTTCGGGGCGTGTCACGGCACGTCTGTCCCATGAGTCTGTGCGTCTTTGGGTGCGCGTTCAGGGCGTGTCACGGCACGTCTGTCCCATGAGTCTGTGCGTCTTTGGGTGCGCGTTCGGGGCGTGTCACGGCACGTCTGTCCCATGAGTCTGTGCGTCTTTTGGGTGTGCGTTCAGGGCGTGTCACGGCGCATCTGTCCCTGTGTGGATGATACGTGTGATACATTGTGCTTTACATTGAGAATACTTTATTAATGTGAATAATGTTTGTTTTGGTGTGTAATATTGTTTAATAAAGCGCAGTGTTTCACCTCTGGTGGAACGTTAATCACATTCCCCGGAGGTAAGAATGGGAACAGAGACAAAAAGGCGTATGGCGCTGATTTGCTGCGCTTCGGCGGCATTAACATTTGCGGCGTGTGATGATGATGCATCATCGTCAAACCCGGTCGATCTATGCAGCGCGTGCACGGCAGATCAGATTTGCGAAAACGGCGTGTGCGTGGACAAGCCTGTGACAGATCCGTGTAATCACGCATGCACGGCAAATCAGATTTGCGAAAACGGCGTGTGCGTGGACAAGCCAGCGACAGATCCGTGCAATCACACATGCACGGCAAATCAGATTTGCGAAGCCGGCGTGTGCGTGGATCTATGCGGCGGCAAGGTGTGCGCATCCGGGCAGGTATGCGTGAGCGACGTGTGCAAGACGCCGTGCGGCTCGGAAATATGCGCAGAGGACAAGATCTGCGACAAGGATACGCAGCAGTGCATTGACCGTCCAGAGGATTACGATCCGTGTTCGGAATGTGATGAAAGCCAGGAATGCGTGGATGAAGTCTGTGTCCCCAAAGACCCGTGTGCCTCGAAGACGTGCGGCGATGGGTATCGCTGCGACAGCTCCAAGGGCGGCGAATGCGTGGCGATCGACCCTTGCGAGGATGTCGTGTGCGGCGATGCGCAGACGTGCATCAAGGCGAAATGCGTGGACAATGCGTGCCTTGAAAATGGCGTGGAAATGGACTGCGGCGAGGGCAAGGTATGCTCGAAAGGCGTGTGTGTGAAGAGCGGCTGTGCCGACATGACGTGTGAGGATGGCTGGCAGTGCGAAACGGGCGCTTGCGACTCGGAAGACAGCTGCAAAGGCATTTGCGTCGAGACCGCGTGCATCGGGATCTACTGCGACTCGGGGCAGTCGTGTCAAGGCGGCAGATGCGTGGATAACGAATGCCTGGATAAGACGTGTGCGGAAGGCTTGATCTGTTCCAAAGGGGATTGCATTTACGAGGTCTGCCTTGGCAAAGTGCCGTGCTCAAGCGGCAAGTTCTGCAATGCCGAAGGCGCTTGTGAATTCATCACGGCACCTGCAATCTCGCTGGACGTGCCGAATGACACGGTCACAGACGAGTCCGGCAAGAACGTCATGTTGGCACTTCGCCTGAACAATGCGCCGACGGCAGAAGTCCGTATTCAATGCCTTGTCGTCACGGAAAGCCCCAATATTGAGGCGCTTGTGTCGTGTGATGCGGTCGTGTTCAACTCGGATAACTGGCAGCAGGAACAGACGATTGTCGTGACCGGTGTCGAGGATTACGTCGTGGACGGCAACCAGACATACAAGATTCAAGTCACGACCGTTTCGGAAGATGCCGATTTCAATGCGCTCAGCGCCTCCTCTGTGGCGCTGACGAACGTCGATATGACTAAGCCCGGCTTTGTCTTTTCGGAAACGTCTCTGACGACATACGAAGCTCAGAACGAGGCGCCGGCGACGTTCACGGTCAAACTGTCCTCGATTCCCAAGGCAGAAGTTCGCCTTGCGCTCGCCTCTTCGGATCCAGCCAAGGGTGTCGTGACCCCCGATGCGCTGGTCTTTACCGAAGAGAACTGGGGGGAAGTGCAGACCGTGACCGTGGCGGGCATCGATAACAATGAACACACCGGCAATCAGAATTATACCATCGCTTTGGGGCCGGTCGAATCGGATGACGCATCCTATCACGGCATGAGCTTGAACGCGATCAAGGTCTTGCATGTCGATGACGATGTCGCGGGGATTGCCATGAATATCCCGACGGAAGATTTCACCATCGAAGAAGGCCACGACACGCCGGTTCTCGTGAAGCTGAACACGAAGCCGAAGAGCGATGTGACCGTGACCGTCAAAGAAGAAGGCGGCACTTCAGAGATCGATTTCGGTGAGGGCAAGGTCGTGCTGACCGCCGAGGATTGGAATATCGGCAAATCGCTTCACTTTATGGGGGTGCAGGATGCCGTGATCGATGGCGACAAGGCGGCGAAGTTTTCAGTCACCGTGACATCGCAAGATGCCGACTATAACATTGATCCCGCAATCTATGACGTGCTCGTCAAAGACATAGATGTGGCTGAACTCGTGACCAAAATTGGCGACACGGCGATTGTCCGCGAGGGCAGTTCCGACTTTGCAACGGTCATGATGTCGCTCTCGGCTAAGCCGTCAGATACGGTCAATGTCTCCATCAAGGTCTCGGACGATTCAGAGATCAATGTGGCGCGGTCAAGCGTTTCGATTTTGCCAGCCGCGTGGAACATCCCATTGGATTTGCATGTCCATTCGGTCGATGACCATGTTGTCGACGGCGACCAGAAATCGAAAGTTATCTTGGAAACGACTTCGAATGATACGAATTTCAATGGTTTGAAGAAAGAAGTCGAGTTCGTGACCGTCGATAATGATCACGCCGGTTTTGTGATCAGTTCAAATGCGGCTTCGTTCTCGGAGGTGAGCGGCGCATCGATGAGCATCTCTGTGAGACTGCTTTCGCAGCCAAACGCGGATGTCACCGTGAACGTGACTTCGTCGGATGCGACGGAGCTGACCGTCGCGCAGGGAGAGAGCCTGACGTTCACGCCGTCGAACTGGGATAAGGATCAGCAAGTGACTGTGGAAGTTGTCGATGATCCCGTCGCCGACGGTACGCAGCAGGCGCATGCGATCTTCAAATCGACCTCGACAGACGCGAATTTCAATGGTCTCAAAGCGACATCAGCCGTCTTTTCGATCGTCGATAACGAAGCGCCTTCTGTCGTTCTGACCGTGCCGGAGACGACGATCGAATTCAGGGAGCCGGCAGGCTCGGCGAGCGTGGTGCTCGGTGTGAGACCTAACGACGGCAGCGAGGTGACGGTTTCGTTCGTGTCGAGCAATTCGGATGTGATCTCTATTTCACCCGCAAGCGTGACGTTCGATGCGAGTAATTGGAATGTTCCCAAAGATATTGCGATCGCAGTCGATTTCAGCAAGCAGACGCAGGCATCGGACGTGGCGTGGATTCAGGCGATCGCGAGCGGTGATTCGGTCTATTCAGGCATCGCGAGCACAAAGATCAACCTGACACTCGTCAAGGTGCCGTCCGTTATGGATTTCGAATTTAGCGAAACGGTGCAGGATGTTACGCTTCCGGGCGGTTCGTATAAGCTGGAAGTCTGGGGCGCGCAGGGCGGCGGTTGCGAGGATGGCAATGATTCGAGCGGTTACGGCGGACGCGGCGGTTATTCGGTCGGCACGCTGACGCTTTCGGATACGACGACGCTTTATGTCCGCGTCGGCGGCAAGGGTGCCAACTCGGTAAAAGGATTGGCAGAGGGTGGCTGGAATGGCGGCGGTGCTGCAAATGCGACGGGCGTGGGCGACCCCGGAAATGGCGGTGGCGGCGCGACGGATATCCGCATCGGGGAAGATACGCTTTATCACCGCGTGATCGTTGCCGGCGGCGGTGGCGGCGGCGGCGAAGACATGGCGGATTCGTATGGTCACGGCGGCGGCTGGACGGCGCCTATGGGGGGATATGGCGGCTACGAACACTATGCTGCCTCACATATAGCCCCTGGCGTGAATGCATCCTTCGGCATCGGTGCCGGCACCAATAAAGGGGATGGCGGCGGCGGTGGCGGCGGCTGGTACGGCGGCGGCACGGCTCAGAAAACGTATGAGGGCGACGACACGCAGGGCGGTGGCGGCGGTACTGGATTCGTCTATGATTCGAGCGCGAACAGCATTGCGGCTGTCGACAGCGTCCTGCTGCAGACTGGGCAGAGCTATGCGCTCGGTTCGCAGTACAAGCTGACAAACGCCGAAACGCGTGACGGCAGTGTCACGATGCCTGCGCCTAAAGGCGGCACGGAACAGGGCCATATGAAGCATGGCTTTGCCCGTATCTCGCTTGTTCAGTAAGCGCTTCTTTCGGCCTTGTTGAACAGTGCCGCACACAAAAAAAGCCGGACATTTGTCCGGCTTTTTTTTGTGTGCGGCACACGCCCTTGGCGTGCGCGTTATCAGATCAACAGGCCTGCAAGCGTTGCCGTCATAAAGGCTGCAAGCGTGCCTGCGATCATGGCTTTGATGCCGAATTTGGCGATATCAGAACGCCTGTGGGGGGCCATGCCGCCGATGCCGCCGATCTGGATCGCAATGGAGCCGAAATTGGCAAATCCGCAAAGGGCATACGTGGAAATGACAATGGCTCGATAGGAGAGCTTGTCGACGACATCTGCGAGATGCAGATAGGCGACGAATTCGTTGACGGCCATCTTTTCACCGAGTAGCTGACCGACGAGGAAGCAGTCATGGAAGGGCACGCCCATCAGAAATGCGAACGGGAAGAACAGCCATCCAAAGATCGTTTCAAGCGTGAGGAGTGGCCAGATGCTCTTCTTTTCCAAGGATTCACCGGCTTTTGCGGCTGATACGGAAGCCGTGATCTCCGGGGCGGCCATGACTGTGTCATAGAGCTTGTCGATCTGGTCAATCTTTTCGCTTTGATCGCCTTTGAGCTTGCGCATGTCATCGCCGATCTGGATGTGCTTGATATCTGCAAGCTGGATCAATGCGCCGTGTGTACAGGCGAGTGTATCGGAGGTGGAGCGGATAGAATCGCAGTTGGGATCGAGCTCGCCGCCTTCGCTGACGACATAGCTTGAGACGTGATCGTAAGTGTTGGCATTGACAAGACGGCTGGGCAGGCCGAGCACGAAGTTGATGAGCGCGATAATCGCGATGAACGCGAGCAACATCGCGGCGACGTTGAGCGCAAGATGCAAGCCTTCGCCTGCACCGCGCGCGGCGGCATCGATGACGTTTGCATCCGTCTTGGGCAGATCAATCGAGACTTTTCCGCGCGTTTCGGACTCTTCGGTTTCGGGGATCATGAGCTTGGCAATGACTAGGGATGCGGGCGCGCTCATGACGCTTGCGGCAATCAGATGCCCGGCGATATCTGGAAAATACGGCGAGAGCATCGCGACATAAGCTGCCATCGTGCCGCCGGCGACGGTTGCCATGCCGCCGGTCATGATGGCAAAGAGTTCTGACTGGGTCATCTTGCCGACATAAGGCTTCACGACGAGCGGGGCTTCTGTCATGCCGACAAAGATATTGGCCACAGAAGAGAGCGATTCGGAGCCGGATGTGCCCATGAATTTCATCATAAAGACCGCCATATACTTGACGATCCACTGCATGACACCGAGGTAATAGAGCACCGTCATCAGCGAGCTAAAGAAGATGATCGGCGGTAAAATGCTCATCGCTGTATTGACGAGCGGTGAATCAATTGCGCCGGAGGCATAGCTCGCAAAGAGGAATGTCGTGCCTGCCGACGTAAAGCCCAGCAAGACCGTAAAGGCATCGTTCAGCCATGCGAATATCGCCTTTCCGACGGGCGTCCAGAGGATAAAGACGGCGAACAGAAACTGCATGCCTGTACCGACTGCCACGAGCTTCCAGAGGACTTTTTTGCGATTGTTGCTGAGCAGGTATGCGATGCCGATAAAGGCAAAAAGCCCGACAATGCTCAGGATGCGATAGCCGAAACCGGTCGTGTCTTCGGCTTTTTTCTGCTCGATCAAAGATGTTTTGGAGGTCTTTTGAGGCGCTGGAGCATCGGCGGCAGGTGCTGCGGCCTGTGGCGCGTTATCGGCCGTGGGTGCGGCATCTTGTGGCGCGTTATCGGCCGTGGGTGCGGCATCTTGTGGCGCGTTAGCAGCCGTGGGTGCGGCATCTTGTGGCGCGTTAGCAGCCGTGGGTGCGGCATCTTGTGGCGTGTTAGCAGCCGTGGGTGCGGCATCTTGTGGCGCGTTAGCAGCCGTGGGTGCGGCATCTTGTGGCGCGTTATTGGCCGTGGGTGCAGGCGCTGCCTGGGGCGTGTCTTGGGCATTGGGCGTATCTCCCGGCGCGTTCTGTGCGACTTCGGGCTGTTGCGCGAGTGCCGGCACATCGTCTTTGACGATGGCCCCGAGCACAATGAGCATGAGACTGAGTCCCATGATGAACCAACAAATACACTTCTTTATGGGTGGAGGATGCAACTTCATAAAAACTCCATGAAAAGGGGAAAAGAAGCCCTGTTGAACACTTGTCGGGGGGATAAGCGTGTTATCGGAGGCTCTGATATCGCGTTACCCCGCTTGATGAATATATTTTAGAGCACTGACAGCTCAGATCGTTAGCCTTGTATCTACGCTCGGTTCTGACACATCATGTAGAACATAGCCTAAAAAAAAGCCCCCTTAAAAAAGGGGGCAGAATACAAGGCTTATTTAAATATTATTTCATGCATTCCCAGTGATACTGACGAGCATCCGAAACGGTCATGCCAGCGGCAGTCTTGCAGAGTGGGCTGCCATTTTCTTCCAAGCAAACCATGACGCCAAGACATTCGCAATCGTTTTCGGTTTTGCCAGCATCTTGGCACGACTTGACAACGTCTTGATACTGCATGTCGGAGGTGCTCGCGACCTTGCCCGGTTCGTTATCGTAAGAAGCGCTGAAGAAGCAGTATTTTTCAGAATCGGCGACGACACAGCGTTCGCAGTTTTCGTCGATCATGCCGTTGCAGTTGTAATCGAGCGTGCCGTCACACACCTTGTCGGCTTCGGAGTAGCCCGGAATGAGGTCAGCATTTTTGGGGCATTCCCCGCCTGCATACATCTGCTGTCCAGGGACAGTGGCCGTGGGTGTGATGTACTCGAATCTGCCCTGATTGCAAGCCATGTAGCCGATGTATTTGGCAGCACAGACGCTGTTATCGTAATCGGCGAGTTCGCCGGAACCCCAGCAAGGCTGGGAATAGGGGATGCACAGGGATTTGTTCTTGATGCAGTCTCCGCCTTCGGGGCAGGTGCCGTCGACGCAACCGTCGCCATCGTTGTCTTTGTTGTCGCAATACTCAGCGGCACCCGGATAGATGGTGGGATCGGTATCGTCAGGATCCTGCGGATTGGTCTCGCTGAATGCGCATTCGTTGACGTGTTCCTCAGTCTCGGCTTTGAGAAAACCGTCTTTGTCATTGTCGTGGCAGTGATCGACCTGATCTTCGCGGACACAACGCCCTTCTGTGGCCGAATACATGACACAACGGCTGCCACTTATACAGTCTTCATTTTTCTGGCAGACAAAAACGCCTTTTGCCTCGATATCTCGGTCTTCGACGGAGCAACTGATGCCGATGGTCAGAAAAGCCGCACTAACAAACGATGCCAGTAATATCTTTCTCGACAAATCCATGTTTACCCTCTTTGGCGGCTCTTACTGAGCCAAGGCTTTGGAATCCTCGTAATTCCCTGATTTACGGCGCGCTTGAACCAGAATATGGAACTTACGCCAATACAACTCGCAAAATACTATCACGGCACATAAGAAATGGCAAGTTTTGTGTATTTGATGTCGCAAAAAGAGTGGCTATTCTGCCGATTGCTGCCCAGGTGTGCCGATAGCCAGTAAATAGCCCGCAGGACGTTGATGTTTGCTGCCCCCGGTCGTGTGAGTTGCCGGGGGAAGGGCGCATCTATGGAGCCCCCAAATGCCTGTCCTTCGGGGTGCGCGGCCTATTTTTTTCGGAACATATCCGAAAGGCTCTTGAGGCCTTTCTGGAGCAGCTGCTGATTGGACTGGCTGATCACGCGCTGCTTGGGCACGCTTTCGGGCGAGATCTCGCAGAGGCAGTAACGCCATCGGGTGCAGCACTGGATCAGCCATTGGACGATGCTGACCATGTTGTTGTTCCGCTGAAACGTCCGGCTGGACACGGCCTCGAGGACTGTCCGGAAGCGAGGAAATTCGCTGTCCTGCTTGTAAAGCCCGTACTTGTTCTGGAGTTGCCGGAGCACATCGCCTTGGGGCGTGAACGGGAGTTTCGCGTCAAACAGCTGGGGCGAAAAGATCTCGGCGATCGCTTCCGAGGGGATGCCGAAACTGGCGGCATGCGTCTCACAGGAGAAGTCGAAACACGGGAACGCCGCCAGCCAGCGCTTTTCGCGACGGTAGATGTTAAAGGCGTTTGTCACGTCCGAGGTGTGTGTGTGTTCGTCGTATAGCAGCGCGGCGCGGATGCTGTCGCGCGGGGTGAGTTCCGCATACACGGGATGGTCTGCCGGGAGCAGGAGCAGGCCGAGGGGGTCCGCCGTGAGCAGCGAGTCGTGTGCGGCAGGCATGGTGCCTGCGTCGTCACACCCGACGGCTTCCAGAAGACGGTGACGCAGGATATCGCGAAGCGGCGTGGGCTCGCGCGTGTTCAGGTTCGTATCGACGAGCGCCTGGACTGCGGCGAGTATTTCTTCTGGAGGGCGGCATGCCACTTTGGTATGCAGCGCGCCGGACGAAAGCACGATGTTGGAGGCAAGCGAGCTGCGCAGGATGCGCTGAAGACGCTCGTACAGCTTTTCTGGCGCGTAATCGGTCTGTCTGGGGGCGGCTGGTAGGGCAGTCGAGACGACCTGGCATTGTTCGCAGATCGTCTGCATCAGCGGGATGCACGACTCTTCCCAGAAGTCATCCTCGCTGAGCTGGAGCGGGAACGGCCGGAACGACTCGACGGCATAGACCTGCTCCTGCGTGAGCTGGCATGCGGAAATGAGATAGATCTTGTCCTCGAATGTGATGGTCCAGCCGTAGGCATAGAGGTGTTCGAGGTCGAGGATATCGCCTCCGGCGCTGAGGCAGGCATCGATCGAAATCTCGGTATGGCAGTTCGGTCCCGCGATCGTGTGCGCGAAGCTGCGCTGGTAGGAATGGCGGAAGCTCCATGCCCGGGGCGCGCTGCATTGAAGCTGGCGGACGACGATGGATGCATTCGCATTCGGAAACGTCGTGCTGATCGCGTTCTGGAAGTTCTTTTGCGACTGGATGCGCGGCATGGAGAAGAGCAACAGGCTCCACAGCATGAACGCGCGGTGCTCGTCCGAAAACCTGCGGCTGGATGGGAGGATGAACCTTTCGAGGTCGAGCAACGGGTTCTCGCCTTTTTTTTCAAGGCTTTCGTGAAGTTCAAGCGCCGCATCACGGACGGCAGTAAGGATATCGGACAGTTTCTTGAGGGAGTCTGGCGCTTTCATAGGGGCTGGCATGTCAGAGCTGGATAAGGGCGATGGGCAGGTCTGCGAGCACGCGGGCATAGGCCCGCAGGTCGATCGACGCGAGCAGCCATCTCAGGGCAAATTCTTCTGGGATCAGATTGAACCACGGTCCGGGCTGTAACAGCTTGGCAAATGCCTGGACATTGGCGCGGACATAGAGCTCGAACTGCGTGACGAGCTTTTCTTCGTCCGGGAATACTAGCGTCGTGGGCTTGACGAGGAGACGCATAAAGAAAGGCGTGCGGCTCGCTTTTTTGACGGTATTGCCGTGTTTTTCAAAGAAATTCTGAAGCAGAAGGCTCCCGACGGTGCCCAGAAAGTGATGCACGAAATACTCGCATCCGGGCGTGACATTTTCTGGCGCGACGGCGATATCACGGCGCAGCAGGCTGCCCTGATCGGGCGAAAAATCATGCGCGAGATCGTAGGCGGCCGGAATGCAACGGATATAGAGCGCGTCGGTGGGGACATGCATGAATGTGGCAAAATCGCGTGCCAGTCCGAGCGAATAGCGCGGCGGTTCCAGCGCGAGGAAGCCGACATCGGCGGCTTCGGCGCCGCGCTTGACGAACAGCTTCTTGTCTTTCATGTAAGAGACCGTGTGCGAATTCCCGGCGAGTGTCAGCGAGACGCCAGCGCCAGTGGCGATCGCGTCTTTGGAAGACTGCCTGAGGTAGATCGATCCGAGCGTCCGCCCTGTGACGCTGTCGACGACATCCGTCTCGCTGCGATCTGCGATCATGGAGTGCATGTAGCCACGGCTGAACAGGAACTGCGCTTTATTTTCCGGCACATAACGCCCGTGCTCGACTTTGCGAAGCAGGCCGCCAGCGGTCATCTGCTCCAGGATGGTGCCGCAGTCTGCCGGAGAGAAAAACTTCCTGGAAGCTGGGGCAAGCCTGTCGTAAAGCGCCTGTTTGCCGACCCAGCATTGCGGGTTCTGCAGGCAGATCGACAGCGCCTGCTGCACCACCGTTGCGGGCCTGAACTCGACCGGATCGGGAAAGAGCATTTCTTTTCTGGCGCACGAGACGAGATGCAGGAAGCGCTGTGCGCTGAACTCGCAGTCAGCCAGGCAGTTGACCTGCGAGCATGCGAGCGTTCGGCTGCCGCGCCCGATGCGCTGGATGAGCGACGAGACATCGGGGGGCGGCCCGAGCAGCACGATCATGTCGACATCGCCGATGTCGATGCCCAGCTCCAGCGTGCTCGTGGCCACGCATGCCGCGTTGCGCGCGCGCAGGAACTGCTGTTCGGTTCGGAGACGCTCTTCTTTGGAAAGGCTGCCGTGGTGCGCGAACACGATCGACGACACGTGCGGGTCATTCCTGAGCAGACGCACGATATTCTCGACATTCGTCCTTGAGTTGCAGAACGCGATGAGCTTTCGCGTCGGTGACTCCTGCAGCAGTTTCCGTATGATCTCGGCTGAAGCCGCGAGCGCGGCTTTGGGCTCGCTGGGGATCATCTCGATCGTCGCGCGGATATCGCGCGTGCCTGCAGGACAGGAGATCGTGCGGCTGTTCGCCCCCAGGAAGTCGGCGGCGATGCGCTCGATTTCTGGCACGGTCGCGCTCGAAGCGCAGATCTGGAGCTGCCTGTCACGGTTGAGGATCCGGAGCCGCGCGATCAGGCATTGGAGCTGGTCGCCGCGCCCGTTGGCATGGATGAGGTGGATCTCGTCGATGATGATCGCTTCGAGATAGAGAAATGACGCGGGTTTGCGCGCGATCAGCGAGTCGAGCGATTCGGGTGTCGTGATGACGACTTGCGGCGGGTTGGTGACTTTGAAATTGGGGTTATCCCCCGTTCTGAGGGCGATTTCGAGCCCGACATTCGACACGGGCTGTTTGAGCCGCCTGAACAGGTCGTTGCAGAGCGCTTTTGTCGGGGCGACGAGCAGGATCGCCGGGCCCGTGCCGACATCTTTATGGCCTGTCGTGCCCTGCCGCCCTGCGGCGGCCGGCTTCCTGGCCGTCGCGCGATGCTTGAGATACCGTTCGAGTATCGGTGCCATCAGCGCCTCGGTCTTTCCGGATGCCGTGGGTGCTTGGACAAGGACGGATGCCCCTTTGAGGATCGGTGGTATGGCGGCACGCTGGACCTCCCGCAGATGCGGAAAACGCGCAAAAAATGCGTGCCAGGTGCATGATAGCGAGGCGCGTATGCGGGCTTCTGATTCAAGGGACGTGTCAGTCAATGGGGGATTTCCTTTGGGCGAATGTGTTATGAACGCACTGGATTTCGGGATGCGGCATCATGGGGCCGTACATTCGCGGCGGCGATGCGCGTGCGGCACGGCACGCGCGCGGCTCAGAACTTGAAGTCTGCCGGTGTCGTGGAGTTGACGAGCGGGCCGCTGAATGGCGTCAGCACCTCGCAACCGTCTTTGGTGACGACGAGCGTGTGTTCGAACTGTGCGGACCATTTGTGGTCGCGCGTCACCGATGTCCAGCCGTCGTTGAGGATCGTCATGCGCCAGTCGCCGGCGTTGATCATCGGCTCGATCGTGAACGTCATGCCTTCGCGGAGGCGCACGCCGTGACCTCTGCGCCCGTAATGCGGCACTTGAAGCGGCTCATGGAAAAGACGGCCGATGCCGTGCCCCACATAGTCGCGGACGACCGAAAATCCCCGGCTCTCGGCAAACTCCTGGATCGCCGCGCCGATGTCGCCCATGCGAGCATCCGGCCTGACCTGAGCGATGCCGATCTCAAGGCAACGGCGCGTCGTCTCTACAAGGTTCACGGCCTCCGGCGAGGGCGTGCCGCAGTAAAAGGTGGCGTTCACATCGCCGTGCCAGCCGTCCAGGATCGTCGTGATGTCGATGTTCACGATGTCGCCGTCGCGAAGCACGGTCGATTTCTTGGGGATGCCGTGGCAGATCACATCGTTGACCGATATGCAGCATGATTTGGGATATCCCTCGTAGTTGAGCGGTGCCGGGATCCCGTGATGCTTGAGCGTGTATTCGTGAACGAAATCGTTGATCGCAAGCGTGTTTTCACCTGGCTTGACAAGCTTGCCGGCCTCCTCAAGCGTCTTGGCGGCAAGCCGCCCTGCACGCCGCATGGCTTCTATCTCTTCGTGACTTTTCAAAATGATTTCAGACATATTTACCTCGTGAGATGGATCGTTATAGATACGAATCGCATATCCCGAAATGTGATTATACCCGATTCGTCAGGAATCGGGGGCAAATAAAATGTCGTGTGTGCGCATGTGTGTGTCGAGCGTGCGCCGGCATACGGCTTCATGCGGCCGCGTCATGTCTTGTGTTTGTCTTGTTTTGGCACGCCTATGCCTTTGGGCATACGGCGTGCGTGGCGGCCTATGCCTTTCGGCATACGGCGCGCCATTTTTTTTTGCGCACCGCCGGGAAATGCTGAACGTCGAAAACTTGCAAGATTTGGGGGAATGGAATAATGTAAAAGAACGGGTGTGTATTCCCTGAGATGATAACCAGTCTTAGCGAGCAAGAAATGAACAATATCCCAAAAGTTCCGCAGCTTCCCAAAATAGGCGGTCTTAACAAGCCTGGCATTGGTCTTCCGAAACCATCGATTAAACCGATAGGTGCCATATCTTCGATACCCAAACTTCAGCCGTTGAGCGCGCCTGCGGCTCCAGCGCCTGCGGCTCCAGCGCCTGCGCCCATACC
>JAFZFY010000282.1 GCA_017555665.1 Pseudomonadota bacterium
AATGGAAGCCCGAGGAAAAGCTGGAACACGTTTGAGGTGCTTGAAAGCGCCATGAAAGGTGCACAGGCGGCTGGTGCCGAAACTGAACTCATTCATCTGTATGATTTAAATTTTAAAGGGTGCATGAGTTGTTTTGCGTGTAAACTCAAAAATGCGAAGACCGAAGGCGTGTGTGCCATAAAGGATGAGCTTCGCCCTGTTTTGGAAAAATGCAAAGAGGCAGATATCATCGTTTTAGGTTCGCCGATTTATTACAGCGATGTGACTGGTATGATGCGCAATTTTATGGAAAGGCTTTTGTTTGCTGCGGGCTCGTATAATCTGGATGAAAATGGCAAACCTGATAATTACTTTAAAAATGGCAAGAAAACAGCCATGATTTACACCATGAATATCCAAGAAGAAGCGTTGGATTCATGGAATTATCGCACACTGCTTGGTGTGAATGCTAAATGCATGAATCTGATCTTTGGTCATTGTGAAGAACTGTATGTCTGCAATACTTATCAGTTTAAAGATTATTCCAAGTATGCCGTCAATATGTTCAGCGAGCCTGCCAAAGCTCAGTACCGAAAAGAACATTTCCCAATTGATTTGCAGAATGCTTTTGAGTTGGGAAAACGATTGGCTGAAAGCGTTTAGCTGATTTTATGAATTTCTCAGTCATGGGTGGCAACATGGCTGAGAATATCATTGAGACTGGGGGGATGCCTAAATTTTGAAGCGATGTATTCTGGCTTTGCCGAGATAGAATAATAGGGATATGCGATTTTGTTCACATGAATGGTCACATCGTTTTTAGACAACGATGGAGAAACTACATGAAGAAAATACTCATTCTAAATGGCGCTGGAAGAAAAAATGGCAGCACCAGCGCGCTTGTCAATGCTTTTGCTGATGGTGCGAAAGCGTCTGGCAATGAGATTCGCGAGTTCTTTCTGCACAAAATGGACATTCATGGATGCATGAACTGTCAGGGATGCGGGCGAGAGAGTGCAGATTTTAAGAATCCTTGCGTGCAAAAGGATGATATGGCGCAGATATATGAAGCTTTTCTCTGGTGCGATATCATCGTGTTTGCCTCGCCAGTTTATTGGTTTTCTATCACCGGGCAGCTTAAAACTGCGGTTGATAGGCTTTATGCCATGCATCGTCGATATGGTGTTCCAAATGTCATTAAGCCAACCGTTATGCTTTTAACCGCTGGTGCGCCTGTTTTTGATCAGCCGATGGCGTGGTATTCTCACTTTGAGAAATACTGTAATTGGCCTAATCTCGGTACTGTGCTTGGTGCTGATAAGATAGATGAAGCGAGAGCGCTTGGGGAAAGTATAAATTAGTTTTGGGGGGCTTTGCATAAATGATATGCAAGTCCTGAGTGTATGCGGCGTAGCCGAGAGGGGGTAGCGGCGTATGCGCACAAAAAAAAGGGCGTGTCGTGACACGCCCTGAACCTGATTATTCGTATTTCACCCAGATCGCTGGGCGGATAAGCGCGATATCCTTGAAACTACTTATTGTATAAAGATGACGCTTATTATCATTCGCATAGGGGATATCGAAGGCGCCAGTTTTGGAATCTATGCATGAAAAAACATAATACCCCTTAACATCATGAAAACCGTTCCAGTATGTTTCATCTATATAGACAGGTGTTCGCGTCCCCCAACAATAATTTGTATTACTGAGTTTTCTGGATTTTTCTGTTGGCAAATATTGAATCACGTCATTTAAGTCGAGTAAAAATATGTCTTCTGCTGTTTCCGTATGATTTTCTTTAACTTTATATGGATAATCATAGTTTAAAGAATAGTTAAGCTTTTTCTGCGGGCTGATCATGGCAATTTCAGCTTTTGTAAAATTGTCTTGTTCATAAGAAGTATTCAGCCATTTATATAATTCAGTGAGCTCCCATTTGGTAGTACGATCCTCTTTATTATAATACCTTATTTCATAAGGGGCGTTCACCAACAATAAGACAAGTTTCTTCGTTTTATCTATCGAAAGGACGAGCCAGTCCTCGGGAATAGCGGGTTGATGAGGTTTTGTTCCAAAGGTAACGATCTCGCCTGGCTGGGATATACATTGATCCTTTTGGGTTGATCCAAACGGGATACCATTGCACTTCGTGCACACGCCATTCTTGAGATAATAGCCTTTTTGAGTGCATGCACATCCGCCCTTGCCGTCTGATTGCCAGCCATTGGCACTGTCGCAGATACATCCGCCTTTTCCGTCCGATACCCAGTGATTTGAAGCCTTGCATATACAGTCACCGGCACTGTTTGTCGTCCACTGACTTGTTTCCTCGCATAGGCAAGCGGCATTGCCTTGCCAGTCGATGCCACAGCGCTTATGGGGATCAAATACCGTACAGCTTACAAGGGCCCCATAAAATCCGTCACTGAGACATGTCTGGATACTGCTGCTGTTACTGCCTGTGCCACATCGCTTGATGCCTGGTTCACATTCCCTTAAATGATCGCACCTGCCATGTCCGTCATCATAATAGCCATTTGCTTCATCACAAACGCACTTGGTTCCCGTGCCGTCATTCTTTACGACCCTGTGTTCTGAGGCATCGCAAAGCTGGCAATTTCCTGGTTCACCAAAATAATTCTTTTGGATATCGCACCCACACCCCATGATGGGCTTTTGTGGATTCGTTTTAGTGTATCCCCATTGCCCCAACTTAAGGTGTTTTTGAGGATCGCATACACATGTGATATCATTGTCTATGGTTTGATGGACGATATATTCTAGCCCTGTGTACTCTACTCCGGTACCAAACAAAGCCGTGACCCAGTCCTGACAAGTGAAACACGCTCCGGATTCGCCGAAATATCCGTGATCGATGTCGCAGACGCATACGCCATTGTCTGCCTTTTCGTGATCGTCACATGTGATGTGTTTGTTGCATCCGCCATTGCCATCGGGCAGATAGTTATTTTCTTCATCGCAGATGCATTGATCGGCGCTGATGATTTTGCCTTCATCCAGGCAAGGCTGGCAGTTTCCGGGCTCGCCATAATAGCCTTGATTATTCGCGCAGACGCAGGCGGGGGTATATTCATCTTCACCTGATGGAACCCATTCAATATGCTCATGTTTTTCATCATCGCAGACGCATTCGTTATGGATGACAATGCCATTTTTCATAATATCGCTACATAAGCGACACTTTCCTGATTCGCCAAAGTAACCCGAATCATTATCGCAGACACACGCCGAGTCTTTCATGATTTCGCCAGTGCCGCATGGGGTTGCGCCTGTTTTGGGCTTGCATCCGCCATTGCCGTCGTCCTCGTAGCCGTTATCGTCGCAAATGCATTGATTTGTCTTGACGATTTTGTGATCGCCTTCGCAAAGCGTGCAGCTTCCTGTTGAACCGTAGTAGCCGGCGGTTTCGTCGCAAACGCAAGCGCTGCCGCTTATTTTCTCGCCTGTGCCGCACTTGGGAGCATCCGCTTTGAGCTTGCATCCGCCATTGCCGTCGTCCTCGTAGCCGCTGTTGTCGTCGCAAACGCAAGCGTTATCGTTGACGATTTTGTGATCGCCTTCGCAAAGCGTGCAGTTTCCGTGCGTGCCATAGTAGTTGGCATCGCTGTCGCAAGCGCAATCGCCGTGGACTTCGATTTCGTGAGTGCCGCATGATTTTGAAGAGCCGCTGTCATCGTCGCAAGCCGTAAAAAGGGCAGTTCCCAGTATTGCTACGAGATAAAGGTATTTATACGCAAACTTGGATCGACTTGCCTTCTCCTTGGGCATGTATGTTGGTTTTAAACGCGTAGCATAGGATGTCTCAGACATTTTTTGATCTCCAAAGATGGTATCGCAGCTCTCATGCAATACAGCACAAATCGCTATTGCATACACGAATATACATATTAGTACCAAACTCTGGGGGGACTTTCAAATAATTCCTGATCGCTTGATGTTGCCTGTATCACGGGAGAGGATGCCA
>JAFZFY010000283.1 GCA_017555665.1 Pseudomonadota bacterium
ATCGCTCGATATCATCAAGCGTGCAGCTGTTTATCATGACGATGCAAAAAGTATAAAGAAGAAGTCGTTTAGGCATATCGAAACTCCAAATAATCATCACCTGAATATTAAAGAATAATCTGGAATTATAAAGATATCAATATAAATCCGTGTGACGGCTTGATCTGGAGTTGTGCCTCTGTCGCGACGCTATCCGCGTTTAAGCGCGGATACGCGCCGCATTTCGGCCTATTGCCGCTGTGCGGCAATACGGCCTTCATCTTTGGGTGAAGCCCTGAATTCGCTTGCGAGAACCTGTGGAATCGCGTCCCGGAGAGGCGGGCGGCGTATGGCGCCCTTGGGCGACATAGCCGGCCGCGCCGGGCGTATCGAGCCGCCAGGCGAGATAGCACGGCGACAAAAACGCGCTCAGAGGCTGTCTATGGCAGCATTCAGCTCGCGCATAAAGGTGGGCTTGCGCATGCAGCTGCCGGGCTCGTTGACCTGGTTGCAGAGCAGGACTTTGTATTCACATACGCCGATGACGCCCAATGCCGAGACTGTTTCGCGCAGATAATTCTTGTAGCTTTCCGCGTCGCCCATGCCGCAGAAGCCGATCATGATCAATTTTTTATCGCGCTTTCTGGAAAGCGACATGTTCGGATATTTAGGATGGAAATAGCAATAAAGTCTGTCGATGAATGTTTTGGCAGGGCCCGTGATCTGGCCGAAATAGATGGGGCTGAGGAACACGATCGCGTCGCTGGTGTCGAGGCGCGGCAGCAGGTCGGTCATATCGTCTTTCTGAACGCAGGTCGCGACTTCGTTGCGCTTGCATGCATCGCATGCCATGCACGGGCGGACGAATTTGTCGCGAAGCGGGAAGATCTCCACGAGCGCGTCTTTGGCATTTGTCGAGATATAATCTGCCGTGACCTTGCAGTTGCCTGCCTGGCGAGGACTTGCATCGATGATAATGATTCTCTTCATAAGGGCCTCATGTCTGTATGAGATGGTTGGGAAACGGATGACTCTTATATATACATGTGTATATGTTGATATAAATATAGGAAGGCGCATGAAATCACGCGCCCGCCCGGTTTAGTTTTTGGCGGGAATATAGACGATTCCCATGGTATTGATCGTATCGAAATTGACGGGATCAAGCGGGAAACCGCTGGGGCGGTCATTGGCCGTGGCACCTGTATAGGGATGATAATAAGTCTCACTGAGATGCGGCCAGAGGATGGAGCGCGCTTCCTTGAGGTCATACACGGCGATATCGCGGTAATGTCCGAGGGTGGACTTGGAATCGTGACCGCCGCTTGTATAGCCGTCACCGAT
Source organism: Pseudomonadota bacterium (assembly GCA_017555665.1). Lineage (GTDB taxonomy): Bacteria > Myxococcota_A > Bradymonadia > UBA4248 > UBA4248 > UBA4248. The sequence continues at coordinate 1,324 of JAFZFY010000283.1, forward strand.
GCGAGAGAGCCAGAGCGAATTCTGGCTGACCGCGATCATCGGCCTTGCCGGCCTGAATGTCGTCACCTGTCCCTGGATGGCATTGGTCCATGCCGAGAAATACTGCGTGTACCAGTGCTGCTGGATATCGATGCCTTGGTCGATCGCTGGCGATTTCGGATTCTTGTCGCCGTTGTTGCCCTCGAAGCTGTCGATATTGCGGTTGAACTGTGGATCATCGGCGACGACCGGCGCGTCGCCAGAGACATCGAGCACGATGCCGAGCGTGCGGTTGGAGCTTGACCAGTGATCCTGGTCGCCGTGCTTGGTATAGAGCATCATGGCGGAGGGGCCGGAAGGCATGCCGTAGAGCCGCTTGCCGTCGGGCGAAAGCGCCCAGTCGTGGATATATACGCCGTATTGCGAGACATCCAGGTTCTGCTGGCCGGGGAGCGCGCCCATCGGGATGCGCTCGGCGACGATTGTACTGTCGGGCGTGTATGTCAGCTTCCAGGCTGCGAGCGTGATGCACTTGCTGGCGATCAGAAACGCCTCGGTCGGTGATTTTTCAACCAGCGCAAGGGCGGGGACGTTCATGAAATAGTCGCTGACTGTGCATTCGATCTTGCCGTTTGCGGTCGTCGGCTGTTCGGCGTATGCGCCGCCTTCGAGGAAAGTTGACGCATCATCGGCTTTCGAGATCGCTTCAAGGCCGTTTTCGCCGGTACGTGTCATGAATACGCAGAGATCTTCGCTGCCTGCGCACATGCCGCCGTTGCTCTGTTTGGGGCGGCCGTCGACGTTATAATTGCCCTGGATCGATAGGATCATGTCATGCCAGATGACGGCGCTGTCCGTGTCGTTCAGGTAGGGGATCGGCTGCACGGAGCACTCGTCGTCGCTATCTGTCATGTTGCAGTCGCTTGCGGTCACGTTCGCCTCGTCATAGAGGACATCGTCGATGGACGGGGCGTAGACGACCTGGCCGTTGCCGGGCTTGCCCTGATAGCTCGCCCACACGACCATTTTGCCGTCCTTGACTGTGCCTCGGCAGAGGGCGGGATTGGATATCCGGGACTGCAAGACGACATGTTTGCTGCCGATCTGCTGTTTCGTCTGGACATCGAACGGCACCGCGATGTTATAGGCATCTTTCTTGGTGAGGTTGTAGATCACCCAGACTGTCGAGCCGTCGCCGCCGTCGATCAGGCCGCAGGGCACGCCGTCGATATTTGTGCCGTCATCGTTGAGAAGCATGAAATCATAATATTCCGGGCCGTATGAGTTCATGACTGTAAAATCATTCAGGTCGATGATGCGCAGGCCGCCGGCTGTGCCTACGGCGATATAGCCGTTTTCTGGACGCGGATCGATGGATATATTGCGCTCGTGATAGTGGCCGAGCGTCAGCGTGCCCAGATCGGTCGTGCATGAGCTACTGGTGCAGTTGTCCTTGATCGTGACCTTGATCGTGGAAGGCTGGACATACGAGCCCCACTTGTCTTTGTTAGCCTTCTGGAAGGTATCATAATCTTCTTTGGACACGAGCATGCGGTCGGATTCGCTGACGATGCAGTTCCAGTCCTCGCCGTCTTTGCACAGCGGGTTCTTGTGTTTCCAATCGAGGCCGTTTGCGGCGGAGATGAGTGAGTCTTCAAAGATCATCAGGTTCCAAGTGCCCGCCGGCAGGTCGTAAAGGGAGATCTCGGGGCCATACATGCCCTGTATCGGCTTGGACTTCCAGCCTTCTTCTTCCGTGACAGCACGCACGTGTTTCGGGGATTTGCACGTCGGATCGTCCACATCGCACAGCATGATGACGATCTCGCCGACACCTGTGCCCGAGGTGCCGGAAACTTCCGGGATCAGCGTGCGCCAGTTCTGGATTGTCATGAAATTCAGGTAGTTGCCGTATGTGGGCGTGAAGGTCAGCTGGGGATAGTCTTCACGCTGGGGCGTGATCGGGGTGGAGGGACCGGATGGCGTATAGTTGGGGTTGGCTCTGCACTCGCTGGCGACGCAGTGCTCGCGTGGATAATCGCAGTCTGCGGAGGTCGCGCAGGTGACCATGGTATCAAACAGGCAGCCGCTCAGGCCGGCTCCTGCGCTGATAAGAATAGAAATCAATAATAGCGCTTTTTTCATGATTAGCCCCATGAACAAAATAACGAAGAACACTAAAACGAGCTACGTTTCCAATCTTAGTATCATGCAAAATACCCCAAAACTCAACGCTTTTGTTTCGTATCGGATGCATCATGATTACAGTTCAGCCCATAGATTTTTTTGAAGTCTATGGGCTGAGCTGTCATGCGCCCAGCCATCCAAAACAAGCAACCGTTTGACACACATGGCTATTTTCACTAAAATATGGCGGGCTTTTTTTTGACGGGAGCTTGGATTTGGAGAGAGTGCAGAATCCTGGATCGGAGAATTCGATCAGGTCAACAGATGAGGTCAGGGTAGGCGATGTGCTCGATGAGCGTTACGTGCTTACCGAGATTGTCGGCCGCGGCGGATGTGGCATCGTCTTTCGCGCGACAGATTTGAACCTTGGGCGAGATGTTGCCGTAAAGGTGCTCGCACTTGAAGGTGAGGTCTCTCATGATGCATTTGCCAAATTTGAGCAGGAAAGTCAGATCCTGAGGCGTTTGCACGCACAGAACACGGTGTACTTTTATGACTGCGGCGAGACGCCCAGAGGGTTTCCGTACATCGTGATGGAGTTTGTGACGGGGAAATCGCTCAAAGACCTGCTGGCAGAAGAAGGCAGCCTTACGCCGATGCGGACGGTGGCGATCTTGAGCCAGGTGTTGTCGTCTTTGGCGGAAGCGCATGAATTCGGATTCGTTCATCGCGATTTGAAGCCCGGCAATATCATGCTGTGTCCGCGTCCGGGATTTCCTGATGATTTCGTAAAAGTGCTCGATTTTGGCATCGCGAAGATTGTTTCGGATGACGAGAATTTGAGCGAGAAAGATATTCCCGCCGGCACGCCGAAATATATGCCGCCAGAGCAATTCAAGTGCAAGCCGTTAACACCGCGGGCAGACCTGTACTCGGTCGGGTGCATCGCCTACGAGATGCTGACTGGCGTCGCGCCTTTCGACGGCGAATCGATGCATAACATTGTCGCAAAGCATCTGTTCATGACGCCGAGAAGCCTGCCTGCGGATCTCGATGTGTATCCGAACCTGCTTGCGACGGTGTTCAAGCTGCTCGAAAAATCGCCCGAAGATCGGTTCGAGTCTGCATCCAAGGTGATCGAAGCGTTTGAACACTGGAGTGATGCTGTCCTGCTACCAGAACTCGCCGGATGCAGGACGAAAGGCGATGATGCGCAGGATGGCGCGTTTGAACAGGCGCCGGTGCCAAAATTTTCGCGCATGGCGGTGCAGGCGATCAAAGCTCCGCCGCCTTTGCCAGGCGGGGGGCATAATGCTGCCGGAGCGGGATTAGATGCCTCGTTGCCGGAACATTCCGCGATACTCAAGCCGGTCTTGTCTGATCACGAACGCGCGGCAATCGGCAATGCGCAGTTTGCAGGCATGGCTCCGACGGATATGAAGATCCGTGTCAGCGATAAGCTCGGCAAAGATGCGGGGGTGCATGTCGCCCTCGGAGAGAATATCGTCGAGCGTCCCAGACCGGTCAAGTCGAAGTACCGCAAGTATATCTTTATGCTTGCTGGCGTGCTGCTTCTGGGGCTGATCATTGTCGGTATTGTGGCGGCTATGCCGTCAAAGGAACCGGAACTGGTTGTGGAACCGGAGCCTGTACATGCGGTGGTTGCTGTGAAGCTGGATCTGCCGATGATCGATCGCACCGCGCATTCGTGTGTAGGCGCGTTTGAAGACGGCATCGTGTTCGGCCTGCAGAGCAACGATACGCTGAAAAATCTCGATGATCCCTTCTATGAAGCGGAGGATGACGAGGAAATGGATGCGCCTGAGGCTGTCGAGAGCGCTGAAATGCCTCAGAAAGAAGCGCCTGCCGCTCAGGCGCATAAAGGGAAATCTTCTTCCAAAAATAAAAAATCGGCGGCGCCGGCGAATTTTGAATTCGTCGTTTATTATACGCCGATTACTGCGCGCGTCAGCATGCTCAACGCCGAGGATAACTGTGCAAAGGGCATTTGCAAGGCAAAGACGATGTCGCCGAACAGGTTTGTTCGGATCGTCGTGTCCGCTCCGGGGTATGCTACGCAGACGAAGGTTATCAAGAATAAGGTCTCAGAAGTCCGGATCAATCTTGTGTCCATCACTGCTAAACAATAAGGCTGGGCAGCGCGATGGTTCTTGATATCATTCTCGTGGCAGTTCTGATCGTCTGGGCGGTGTTCGGTTACCGGAAGGGGTTTATCAAGCAGATATTTGTTCTTGCAGGGATCGTTGCCGTCGTTTTTCTGGCGCCTCCGCTCTCGGAGATCGCTCAGAAAGTTCTTCAGAATGAGTTTGGTATTGTCGTCGCCGGACGTTTTTTGCATGGGCTTCTGTTTGCGGCATGCTCATCGCTGATCTATATCGTCAGTTATACGATCGGTTATTTTCTTCACGACACGCTTGTCAAGGGGATTCCTGTTGCGGAGCGGACGAACCATGTGCTTGGGGGCACGCTGGGCGTGCTGGAAGCCATGACGGCGTCCTATCTGATTCTTGGCGTGTTTGCTGTCGGATCGGCGAAAATCGAGGAATATGCGCCGGCTGTGTATGAAGGCATTTCGGAGAGCGCGGCTTATCGCGCGGTTGCCGGGAATAATATATTTGAACATTTTGATTATTTTCAGCCGGTGCTGTCGGGGAAAAAGGCGGCTCAGGATGTGTCGCCGCCTGCAGGCGTGTCTGGCGGAAAATCATCGCCGGAGGCGGGCGGAGATGCGTCGGGGAATGTGCCCGTGGGGACTGAAAATAGGGCATTTCCGGATGAAAGCGCCGCCGTGAATGTGCCGGATAAGCCTGCCGATACGGCGGTCAAGGGGGAGACTGCGGGGCAGGATAGTGGCGGCGGCACAGCCGGACGCGGCACTGTGCATCGCAAAGTTGTCAAGGACTAACGTTGGAGATCGAGCAGAAGTGAGTATCCCGAATACACCGTTGAGGCGTGTTGCGCGAGTTTTGTTTGTCTTTTGTTTGGCCGGTACGGCGTTCATGGGGTGTCAGCAGAAAAATGTTGTGACTGACCAGGCATCGGATGGCGCGGAAACGCAGGGGCGGCCTCAGCCGCCATCGGCATCAACTGAGTTTTCTGAAGAATCGTTGCGGCCTCTCGGTCCGGCTTCACAGGAAGAACGGGATGCGATTCGCGAGGTATTCGGGGCGTTTAAGAATGCCGTGCTTGCGTATCGCGGCGAAACGGCCGCCGGATATCTCAGCGCGAGTTCCCTGAATTATTATGAAAATTTGCTGGTCGCCGCTCGATTGTTTCATCGCGATCCCGCGAGTTTCAAGGCGACGGAGCGAAAATTGTCGCCGTCTGTCCGCACGAACATCATTCTTGTCTCGCAGAGGCTCGCGCCGTCATATATTGACCGCATCTCCGCGCGAGAACTCTATGTGACCGGGTTCAACCAGGGATGGATCGGGTACAAGACGCTGTCGACGGCTTCTGTGGACAATCTGCAGGCATATTTGAAAGATGGCTCGCGATACCTGATGGGGGATGTGTATTACAGCGGCACAAGCAAAGACAAGATCGTGATGCGCGTTGGATTCGTGCAGGAAAATGGCGCATGGCGGATTGATCTGGTGCCCCTGTTCGTCGGTATCGATCTGACGATTAACAAGTATTTGCAGAATAAGCATGCCGATGCGGAGCTGTCGATCGAGGAGACGATCAAGACGACAAATGCAGCGCTTGAGCCGGATGCCTGGCAGCCTTCTGTCCAGAAAAAGGACGGCTTTTCTGTCAAGTTTCCGCGAGCGCCGCTTTATGCCGAGGATGGCAGCGAGCATATCTATACATCCCATCACCATAAATATGGCCAGTTTGATGTGCGGATGCAGCATTATGAAGACAGCCCTGAATCCCCCTATTACCAGAAGCCGCTGAGGGATGCGCAGATCATGCGATTCTTTAGGCCGCTGAATATCTCGCAGCCCAGATGCCGTCAGCATATCGTCAATGATGATTATTTCATTCAGTGTGACTTCGAGGTGCCGGAACATGACTCTCAGGGCAAGACGCTTTTTGTATTTACGCCGACAAAGATGTTCCAGATATTCAACATCGCGAGGACTGAACTGTATCAGAATGATGTGGCGGCGTATTTCATGAGCAGTTTTGGCTATGAAAGATGATATGGGGCTTGACGAGTTGCAGGGGCGTGATTAGGTTGTGCGTTCATGAAGGAGCCTGATGGCTCCTTGTTGTTTTATTAATCATCCCAGAGAGGAATACAGAGATGTCTGATCAGAACCAGGAAGTCAAAGATACTCAGGAATTAAGCGAAGTTTCGGCAAATGCGACGGAAGAGACGGCAGATACCGCGAATCAAGGTTCAGCCGAGCAGACAGTGGAAGCCGAGATCGTTTCGGATGAAGAGATACCGGAGGAGATCAAGGCCCAGTCTGACAGTGCATCGGATGCGGAGACGACTGAAAATGTGGCTGAAGAAGCCGCAAAGCCGGAAGAAGCAGCAAAGCCTGAGGAAAAGAAGGCCGATGAGATTGATTGGAAGGATGCCTATATCCGCCAGGCGGCAGATTACGACAATTTCCGCAAGCGGACGGCCAAGGAACAGGATGAGATCCGCACGCGCGAGCGCAACCGCGTGATCCGCGCATGGCTCGAGGTCTATGACAATGCCGAGCGTGCGGTGGCGCAGCTCCCCGAAAAAGAAGGCCCGTGGTATGAGGGCTTTACATCCCTGATCGCGCAGATGGACAAGTGCCTGGCGAGTTTCAATATCAAGCCTGCCGATGACCTCGGCAAGCCGTTTGATCCGAAACGTCATGAGGCGGTGGCCATCTTGCCCAATCCGGCGATGGAGAACAACACGATCATGCATGTCGAGAGCCGTGGCTTTGTCTATGATAATGGCGAGGTTGCAAGGATCGCGCGTGTGATTGTTGTCAAGAATCCATCCTGACTGCACCGGCTATTGATGGGGTTTGTCCAGTGGTTCATGATCCATGTGTTCCGCAAGAAGCCCAAGGCGCTTGCGGCAGAGGTCGTTGTCGTGGAAACGGAAACGGCCGACGCGGATGATGCGCCCCGAACAGCGGATGAAACGTCCAAGCCAGCCGATGCCTGAACGCTGTAATCTCTTTTCTCCGTGTGTTTAAGCGGAGTTGCGGTGTCTGCGCGCAGCCGTGAGGTGCGCGCGGCGCTGTGCGGCGCGTGAAAACAGCCGGAACGACACTGAATGATTGCATACTGCGGCTCGCTGGGCCTCGGTTCATCTGAATATATCCGTAATATGTGGTTTGAAGCAGATGATGTGACCGTTCAGAATATAAGGAGGTCATAAAATGAGTGTAGATTATAAAGATTATTATAAAATTCTTGGCGTGGAGCGTTCCGCATCAGCGGATGATATCCAAAAAGCCTATAAAAAACTCGCCCGTAAATATCATCCCGATCTCAATCCGGGAGATAAATCAGCTGAAGACAAGTTCAAGGATGTCGGAGAAGCTTATGAAGTGTTGAAGAATCCTCAGACCCGTGCGCAGTATGATGCGCTTGGTTCGTCGTGGAAACATGGTCAGAGCTTTACGCCGCCGCCTGGATTCGGCGGTTTTAATTTCGGTGCGGGCGGTCAGAATGTCCATTTCAACATGGGCGGCATGAGCGATTTCTTCCAGGCTTTGTTTGGCGGCCTTGGCGGCATGGGCGGCGCTCAGGGGTTTGGCGGCGTGGGCGGCGCTCAGGGGTTTGGCAGCATGGGCGGCGCTCAGGGCTTCGGCGATTTCGGGGGGGGGCGGCAGACCGCGTCGCGTTCGCAGCCTGTTCAGGAAACGCCGATCATCGACCTCAATATGACTGTCCAGCAGCTTCTTGACGAAGCTCCTAAAAATGTGACGGTTGTTGAAAACCTGCAGCAGCGCACGCTCAAGGTCAATATTCCCAAGGGCGCGAAAGACAAG
>JAFZFY010000025.1 GCA_017555665.1 Pseudomonadota bacterium
AGCGAGATAGCCGGCGCGAGGCCGCCGTATTGCGCGGCGCGCAAAAGGCGGCTTCCCCAAAACGTTGCGGGATAAAAAAAGACGGACCGAAGTCCGTCTTGGAAGCTCTATGCGGAGCTGTTTTGAAGTCTGGCGATCAGCGCACCGGCTTTTCGGCGACGAAGATGTTTTTGGGGCTTGTGGCGCCGAAATAGGCGCCTGGCAGCGAATAGTCGCCCGACAGCTCGATGACTTTGAAGCCGGCGCGTGAGAGCAGGGCGCGCATCTCGTGGGCGGTGTACAGGCGGATCTGGATGCGCTGTTCCCAAGGGGCGCGTTTCTGATCATCAAATACGAACGAGCGTGTAATTTTGAGGACGCCGGAGAGCGCTTCCATGTCGATTTCTTCGAGGAGCATGCACTCGCGGCCTTTCCACCAGAGCCTGAGGGGGAGTTCGTCGATGAGGAAGTCGGGGTTGACGGTTTCGATGAGGAAGACGCCGCCGGGCTTGAGTGCGTTGAAAACGCCCTGGAGAACTTTGAAATTGCTGACATCGTCGAAGTATCCGAAGCTCGTCTGGACGTTGTAAATGGCATCGAAGATGGCTTTGAACGTGAGCTTGCGCATATCGCCGTGTATGAATTTGATGGCCTGATTTTTGGCCTGGGCGTCGGCGAGCGCCTTTTTGAGCATGACCATGGAGAGGTCGAGGCCGACCATGTCGAAGCCCTTTTGGGCGAGGACGAGCGTGTGGCGCCCGAAGCCGCAGCAGAGGTCCAGGACGCGCGCGCCGGACTCGATGCCGAGCCTGTCGATGATGAATTTTGCTTCGCGCTGGGTCTGTCTTGGGGAGCTTGCGGGGACGGTTCTCAGGAAATCCTCGTTGAAGATCTGAGCATACCAGTTGTTGTCGTTGAACTTGAACGCGAGATCGCGTCCATCGTCGAGACGTCCGCCCGGAAGGATGTCGTTGAGCGCTTCCTGTGTGAAGACGAGCTCGCCTTCTTTGGCCTTTGGCGTGACAGCCTGCACAGTGGGTATCGTGGCGGACGGCATTTTGGGCGGCACCGGCGGTCGTCTGCCGGAAGAGTTTGAGGCAGTTGCGGACTCATCGACGGTGATGCGTTCTGTATCAAGCGGCTTGTCGACTTTTTTGTCGGCGGGCGTTTCTTTAGGCGGCTCGATCTTGTCGACGGGTTTGAACTCGAAAGGCTTGATGGACTGATGCAGTTTTGACGGCGGCGGCATGATGGCGTCTTTGGCGTCATCTTTCTTGGCATCAATTTTTTTCGGCTCGTCCTTGATGATGGGCACGATCGGCTGCGTGATCATCGGGGACACGCCGGCATCATCGACATCGGGGCGCATCGGTTCTTCGTCACGATCGATGGGGGAGAGCGTCATCGGTTCAGCCGCTAGTTCGCCTGAGCCGGCAGGGGAGAAATCGCTGGCGGAGGAGAGCGAGATGGCTTCGAGATTTGAGGAGGAGCTCAGGATATTGACGAGCGAGCGGCGCTGCTGGGCTTGGGGCTGTGGCGTGCCGAAATCATAATCGTCATCGTCGTCATCCTCGAGATCCTTGAGCAGATCTTCGGCATCGGAATCGTAAGAAGAATCCCCTGCGTTCATAAATTCTTGTTTTTCCTTATCCATTCTTGTCTCCGCTAATTCTGAACTCACCTGATGGGCATGCCAATACGCCACCGATATACACCTAAAAGGCTATGATGAAAAGATAAACAGTCGGTTAAATGTCCTGCGACCATGTGCCGAGGGCCATGCCGACTTTGATGACCTGACCGTCGCGAAGCTCGGCTGACGGGTGGAACCCGTGCTTGCTCGCGAGCAACACGACGGTGCTGCCGAGTTCAAAGCATGCGAGGGGCTCTGCTTTTTCGGCTTTGAAGGGGGGATCCAGGAGCTTTGTAAACGGCATGCGTGTCATGGTCAGGTTCGTCTTGAAGTCGTCGTAGGCGACCGAGATGCGCCCGACGCAAGTCGCGCCGACTTTGACGAGCGCGCATCTGTGACCGTGGTCATCCTGTATGAATGAAGTGAGGCGTTCATTTCGAGGGAGCAGGTCATCCGTGAGGACATAGCCGAGCCTGTTGACGGGGAGCAGCCTGCCTGGCGCGTATGACATGCGCGTGATGTCGCCGGTCATGGGGGCGTGGATGCCGTGATAGTTGGCCGGGGAGAGATAGATCGTGAACGCGTAGGCATCGTCGAGCCAGGCCGTGTCGTCGCCGGAATCTGAGAGCGCACCGATCAGTTCACGGACATCATATTTCTGGCCTTTCGCCTCGATCAGCATGCCTTTGGAGGTCTCGCCAAAAAAGCTGAGGCGGCCGTCAACCGGCGATACGAGCAAGTCGTCTGCGGGCGTTCTCGCGCCGTCTCTGAGCTTTCTGGTAAAGACGGCATTGAGAGATTTATAATCCTGAAGCGGGCGTTCGGCCTCGTTCATGTCGATGCCGGCCAGTTTAACGAATGCCGTGTTGACAAATTTCTGGATGTTTTCTGGAAGCCTGACATCGGAAACGAGGCCGAAAGCACGGCTCGCGAGCGCGGTCGGGAGGATGTCCAAAGCCTTTTTATAAAGGCCGCGAATCTCTTTCATAATGATGTTGTCCTGGGATGATGGCATACGGCGCATACCTGTCCGCTTGGGCTTTCCCTTCGCGTCGTCTGGGGCTTGCAGGCGTGCATCTGGGCGTTGCCGTGGTGTTTGAATGCGGCCGTGCTGTTATTTCTATGTGTAAGGATGCTCACGGATAATCATGAATAACAATGATACTTTGCTGCGCAATCTTGCTTTTGAGCGCAGACGAAAAATAAATATATACGTGAATGCGTCTGAATTGAAGAAAAAAGCGGCCGATGCATTCGATTGATGTTACGATTCAGCGCTTCAGGGAAGTCTATGGGGGAGCAGTGCCCCGACTTGCGGTGTAAAACAAAGTGAGGCTTTACAAGACGCGAGGTTCGTGATAAGTTCTAGTAGGATTGCGATGTGCAAAGTCGGTGAGACATGCCGTCAGACCATAAAGACGAGATACTAACAGAAGGTCATTGAGGGAGTCCTGATATGCGTTTGAAAAATAAGCTATTGACAATTGGTTGTGTAGCCTTGAGTGCAGGGGCGTTACTTGCGAGCGGTCTGGCATGCAATGAACACGAATTGTCACCCTTCTCGAAGTCATTGAATTCAGGCACGAAGCAGAGCACGAGTTCCGGTTCAACCCGTCAGGTTGATATTCTGTTTGTCATCGATAACTCGAACTCCATGTTGGAAGAGCAGCAGAGCCTTGACAAGAACTTCGGCGAGTTTCTGACGAAGCTGACGCAGGCAAACGCGAATTTCCGTCTTGCAGCCGTGTCGACGGATTATCAGGGCGCGAATATGGCGTTTGAAACGGATGCCCTCAGCCGCGAAGGTGCTGCATCCGTTCTTGGCCTGCCTTCATCCGAGATCGAAAAGATCAAGGCGACCTGCAAAAGCGTGTTCTCGAAGGATAAGCCTTGGATCGATTATGAAGATCTGAGCAAAGAGGGCCGCCTTGATATGGTTCAGGATCTGTTCCGTTGCGAGGCCATGATGGGTACAAAGGGCTCCGGTCTTGAAAAAGGCCTCGCCTCCATGCGCAGCGTCCTCGAAACAAAGGTCGGTCAGGATTTCAAACGGCCTGGCTCGATTATGGCGATCGTGTTCGTTACCGATGAAAATGACTGCAGCTCAAGCAAGATCACGCAGCAGACCTCGACGCAGCTTCAGCTCTGTGAAACCTCCCGTAATATCGAAGACAGCTGTATCATGACGCGTTTTGACCGCGTCAAGACGAGCAACACAACGGGTAGCACGCTCGTCATCGAGAAAGGCCAGTACATCGAGTACACGAGAGATAATAACGAAGTCGTCACCAAATCGCTTCGTGAATGGTGTGTTCAGGGTGATGTCGAAGCCCGCGATGCGCTTAAGAAATGCTACGAGAGCGAAGACTGCGCGGCCAGAAATTATATCGACTGCCCGAACGGTCAGTGTGGCGACGGCATCCTTGATCACCGCCGTGATTTCTTTGATTTCATTCTCGATTACGTCGGCAGCAGCAACGAACAGTATTATCGCGATCAGAATCCGGATGCTTTCGCAAAAATGGAAACCGCTGCAGATCATAAGGAACTCATCGATTCATTCGCGAAATCGGATGTCATCGTGGCTTCGATCATCAACCGTGACGAGGGCATGCGCTTTAATGACAAACTTCCCGAAAACTGGTGCGGTACCGCTGGCAGCCAGAGCTATCGTTATCAGCTCTTCGCCGAAATGTTTGGAAATGACCCCATCTATGCTCCAATCTGCTGCAAACGCGTCGCTTTCAAGACGCTGGATGGCGAGACGCTTAAAACCGTTTGCTCCGGCGACAAGAATGATGTTGGCAAAAACGGTGAGTTCGGTCCCGTGCTCGCGGCCATTGGTGAGCGCATCGGTAAGGCCGTCAATACGCTTTGTGCTGACTCCATGCCGGTCACTTGCAAGCCTGAAGATTGCAATGGGGATAACCCCTCGCCTTCGTGCCCGTGCCTCTATGGATGCGATGATTCCAAGACGTATCTCGCAAATACCGATAACGCTTACAACCTCTGCAATGAGTTCAAGTTTAGCGTCGGCACGTTGCCTAAGAATTCAAACAGTTCCTCCGCTGCACATGATGAAAGCATCATGAATCAGTATTCGCCCTATAAAGAAGGCACCGATTTCGTCATCGATTATGAGTCGAACTACTGCCGTGCAAGGACTGGGTCACCGATTCAGATTCAGCTCATCAAGAGCGAAGCGGGCAGAGATCTCGTCTTTGAGTATCCGAAGAAAGTATCCTCAATTTAAGTCCTAAATCTTTTGTGTGAAAAGCCGCTCCTGGGAGCGGCTTTTTTATTGGTGCGCGAGCGTTGAGATACCGTCCTTTGGGGAGAGCAAACATGGTTGCGTGCAAGCCATATCCCCCAGGTGAATGAGATTAATTTGGGCTGATATCGAGACCTCTGAAAAAATAACGGCGCATTTTTCGAGAATTGCCACATATCCTTGATGTCAATGCTGTCAAGGGAGGACAAAATGGAATACTCGAATATGCTTTCGCATCTGGTGTCTCTTGGGGCTGAGCTTGAGCATGAAGATGCCGGTATCGCTTTCGATGGCTTCAAACAATTCGCTTCGGGGCGACTGAGGGGCATTCGCTTTTACTATTTTGAAGGCACTGGCGGGCTTTCAAAGCGAGATGTCGCTGGGTTCTTTCGCACGCATACGGAGGGGTGTCTGATCACGGCTCTGGATCACTCGGGCATGGCTGATGTGTATGCTCAAACCTTTCTGGATCGCGAGCCGGTCGTGGTACAGGCGTTGGATTGGAAGAATAATGCGGATTTCTGGAGCCTTTTTGAACTCCCTGGGTACCTGGAGTTCGTCTTTGAACTGGATAGGCGTTTCGGGCGAAGGCGGCTTGAGATGCGATTTGTGTCGGAGTTCAGGAAGCATCGGAATAGGCTCGCGGACGCATGGATTGGGCTGACGGATGGCTGTGAATCTGTTCGCATGCAGATTGCGCTCGATACGATGCTGAGGATGTTTTTTGTCGCTTTTTTGGCTGCAAGAGGGACACTGGATCAGCGGCGCAGCTTTTTGTCGGATGAAGCGTGTCGGTGTGTCAAAGAGGGGCGTTCGATCTATCGCGACTTTATTCAGCCGCTGTTCTTCGAAACGCTGAATCGTCCCGTGCGGCATAGAACCGTGCGTGCGATCGCGTTGGGGGATATTCCGTTTTTAAATGGCGGCTTATTCACGCCTTCGGAACTGGAAAAACAGTCGCCGCAGCTCAATGCGCCCAATGCTGTCTGGCTGGATGTGATTGATTTCTTTGGCAGATACGCGTTGAGTACAGATCGTTCGGAGACAAAGCCGATATTGCGCCTTGATCCGATGATGCTGGGGCATGTCTTTGAATCATTGATGTCTCAGGATGCACGCCGGTCGACAGGATCCTATTATACGCCCATGCCTTTGGCACGGACGCTTGCGAAAGAATCATTCGAGTATTGGCTTATTCAAAACGGTCATTTGACTGAAGGCGAAGCGCGTCAAGGGATTGCTCTGGGCGATTTCGGCTTTCTAAGTGTGGAACGTGCGCGAAAACTCGATCTCGCGATTGCAGACATGACGGTGCTTGATCCTGCGGTGGGAAGCGGTGCCTTCCTTCAGTGCGCTTTTGAATTGATCCACAAAATCAGGTCAGGCCTGATGTCTCGTTGCGGGGAGACGGTTCATTCCGGACTGCTTGCGCGGCAGATCGTTTCAAGGAATCTCTATGGCGTGGATATCATTCCGGCGGCTAATCAGCTGTGCGAGTTGCGCCTTTAGCTTGAATTGATCCAGTTTTTTGACGAAGGGGAGCCTTTGCCTTCCTTGCCAAATCTTGACTTGAATATCTGTTGTGGTGATTCGCTTGCGGATCTCAGCCAATATGCCCGTGTGCTTGGGATACGAATGTCTGCTCAGAAATTGGAAAAACTGGCACATCTGAAGTCTAAGTATCGCCTCTCTACGGGATATACGAAAAAGAAACTCTCGCAAGAAATACATTCGCGCATGACTTCGGCTGGTCTGGAGATGTTTCAGGCGTTTTCGGATGCGCTCGGTGCGGAATCTCGCGACATTCAGGCGTGTCAGAAAACGTTGTTTGCATCTACGCCATCATTATCCATGTCGGATCGTCGCCGTTTGGATGTCTTGCATGCCCATCGTCAGAAGCTGGATCAAGCGATTCGGTCGCGTTCGTTGCCTGGGTTCAGTTATGATCTGGATTTTAGCGAGATTTTGGAAAATGGCGGGTTTGAGATGGTGTTGGGCAATCCACCGTGGTTCTCTCTGCACAAATTGCCGGCTGAAAAGCAGAAAGTCCTCAAGGCGCTGTACGAGACGGCGGTGGGATGTTCCGGGGCCAAGCTACAATCGGCCGATGTGAGCGCGTTGTTTGTGGAGAAGGCTGTCAAATGCGTGCGAGAGAATGGTGTCGTGACCATGCTTGTCCCAAATAAGCTGTTCCATGCCCCGTCATATCGGCAATTCCGTCAGTTTATCTGGGGACAGACGCGTATGCTCAGGCTTCATGACTGGACAAATGACCGAAGCAATGCATTTGATGCGGCGACATATCCCGCTTCGGTGACGTTGGTGCGTTCCGATGGGAACGGGCAGGGCTCGATATCGGCGTGTCGTGAAGAAGAGACGCTTTTGGCAGACTGCTGCGTACCGAAGATGTCTGACCGCTTTGTGATACGGCGTGGGATATGTACGGAAGCGAATGATATCTTCTTATCCAAAGTCCCGCCTGTTGCAAAGGATGATCTTGTCTTGATGAAATTTCAGGCTGCGCCCGAGGAGAATGTGCTGATTGAGAAAGAACTTGTGCATCCCGTTTTGCGCGGGGCGAATATATCTGCCTATCACTGCGAGACTCGTGATGCTATGGTCTTTACGCACGAATGGCGTGATCCCGGCGTGCCCTTGAAAAAACTTCCGATGCATGCCCAAGCATGGATCCGCAGGCATGAAATGCGCCTTGGGTCGCGTGCCGGCATGCGGAATAAAGCCGCGCATGCATTGTGCGGCTGCAGCCGTGAGTTGCGAAGCATGAAAGTCGTATGGCGTGATATATCCAAAGAATTGGTCGCGAGTTTCTGCCAGGATCCGAATGTTCTGCCGCTCAATACGGTCTACTACATCCCCGTGGATAATGCGGCGCTCGGGTATCTGCTTGTCGCATGGCTCAACGCATCTGTGGTCCGCGCGTGCTGCCGTGACAGGGCTGAACATGCTCAGAACGATTACAGGCGGTATTTTGCATGGGTGATCGGGGCTCTGCCCTGGATCTTCGATACCGATGACCAGGTGATCTGCCAGCATAAGAAGGCATTGATCGCCCTGGCCAGACAGATGCAGCTCGCTGAGACTTGTTCGCAAGACACTCAGGATGAGATCGACCGGCGTGTGTCGGAATGTCTCACGCATTATCGCAAGATCGCTCGAAAAACTTCGGCCTGTCTGCCAGGCCTGTTGCCTCAGAATTGCAACGACATTCAGCGGAGTGCATAGATGAACGATATCGGGATGCTTGTCGAGGAATCGCTTGCGGTGGATATGCCGGAGAGGATCTCAGAACGGCAGGGGGGGGCGTTGCTGTCGCCTGCCCAGTATCAATCCTTTCGGGCTGCTTATGGCATTATTCTAAAACATCGCGCGCTTCTGCTTTATGAAATGACCGGGACGGGAAAAACATATGTCGCTTCTGCGCTGGCCGCGGCGCTCCAGCATGAAAAAAATGCCGGGTGCGTGATCGTTGCGCCGGCGCATCTCCTTGATAATTGGCGTGTTGTGCTTTCTCAGTTCAATGTATCTGCCCGGTTATATTCTTATCAGGCGGCAAGTCTGGGAAAGATCCCTGAAGGGGATGCTTGGAATGAGACTTGGATCTTTGATGAAGCGCATTACTTGAAAAATCCTGCAACGAAACGCTGGCAGAACCTGATGCCGCTCTCTGCCCGTCATCGCGTGTGTCTGATCACGGCGACGCCGCTATCGCTGGGATGGCGCGATCTTCATGCTTTGATGATGATCTGCGGCTTTCCTCACGACGGTCAGATGGTCTATCCGCAGTATGTCTATGCCTTCGCGTATGCGCTCATGCCGATATCACGAACGGAGGGGTTAAGGCTCGACATCTCGGCAAAGCTCGATCGCCGGAAGATCATGTATCGCATGTCCCGCGAGCACGAGGTTTCATCGTGTATCCGTGCGATCAAGGCTTGCGCCTGGTTCACATGTACAGCGGATGATCGCATCGAGCGTGTTCCGATCCTTGCTGAGGTGCTGCTGCACCGGCTGCATAGCCACAGAACTGCCTGTATCAGCTCGCTGCGCAGGCTTCGGAAGTATTACCGCGCCTGCCGTCTTACGCCGCATCGCCAGCTCCTCTCGCGAAAAACATTTGTTCAGATGATTGCAGCTGAGGGCATTCAGCTGATGCTTCCGTTCGAGGATACGCCATTCGGTGCGGCATGTGATGCCGACTGTCAGCAGGCGATGTCGCGTGACTGGAAGCTTCTGGAGCAGGCGATTCAGGATCTCGAATCATCGTCTGCGGCTCGGGATGAAAAGCTTGATGCCGTCGTGAGCTATATCCAGACGGTGCCGCCATGCGAAAAGATTGTCCTGTTTACGCAGTACAGGGACACCGCGCTTTACTTTGAAAGGGGGCTTCGTGATATCGCGGTCTGTGCGCTCATGACTTCTCGTGAGGTGCGTTACAACGGCCTCGCGATATCGCCTGATGTCGTGTTTGCTATGTTCGATCCCGGCTGCCACATGCCGGAATGGTGGGCGCGGATGCATCGCCCCGATGCCCGCCTGCTGGTCTGCACCGATGCGTTTGCCTGTGGACAGAATTTTCAGAAAGCCTCCTGGCTGATCCATCTGGATCTGCCCTGGAATCCGACGGTTCTGGAACAAAGGGAAGGCAGGATCATACGGCGCGGTCAGCTTGCCGAGTGTATTCATGTGGCTGCCTGTTATCTGGATACGCCTGATCCGGAACTCATGTGTTTTGAGCAGGAACTCGTGCGTCGTTTGAATGCGCGCAAACACCTCCAAGCGACTTGGCTCGCGGATAACACGAATCGTATTCAGACGGACGAGCTCCTGTATGTTCCGGGAGACGAATGGCCCAATTTCTGGGGCAGATTCGGGGCTTCATGGCTGCCTGTCGCGCCGGCTTCATGTGCTGACCTGCGCGTTCAAAACATGACGAAAATCAAGTTTTCCAGCGCGTTTGACGATAACCTGATGCGCTATCGCAGACGGCTTCATGATATCTGGAACGATGCCAAGGCTCGCCGCGATTATGCGGCGTTCCAAAACCATCTCAGTTTCATGCGGCGTTGCGCTTGTTTTCCACAACTTGAGTGGGCCCGGCTGCGGGAGGGATGCACCGATATGGCTGAAATTCCAGTACCAGACGCAAATGACAGCTGCTGGCGCATACGCGTCTGCACTGAAGATATGCCCATCAATTCACAGATTATCCACAAGTTATCCACAGGTTAATGGCTGTTTTGAACAGCAAAATGCTCAAAATAGGTGTCAAGAAATTTTTTTGAAGGCAACATGCAAACTATTGATAACGTTGGATATTATTTATTTTTGTGCTTTGAGATTTTATGCTTGACGCACCTTTTTATGGGCGCGTTTTCGCTCTACCGTCTGTGGATAACTTGTGCATAAAAAGGAGGATTATGGATCAGCTCGCTTTGGATTTGCAGTACTCTAAGGCATCCCGTAAGAGGGGGACAGCGCATTGGACCAGTCGGCGCGCGCGTCTCTCTAAAACGGCGCGTACCGGCCGTATCTCTGAGAATCTCGTCGTGTGGTATCTCAAGCAGCATTCATGGCATATCTGGGATAGAAATTATCAGACGCATCGAGGGGAAGTCGATATCATCGCGATCAAAGATGGTGCCGACCTTCGAGGATATCCGACAGTCGCGTTCATCGAAGTGAAGTCACGGACAACGCGGGCAGCACTCTCGCCGGAACTCAGCGTTTCAGCCGTAAAACGCAAAAAAATCGTTTCGGTCATGCGTCAGTGGATTGCCGAACATACGCGGCTCAAAGCCGTGTATCGCTGTGATATCGCCTCTGTAATCATTGAACCGCATGGGTTTCCGCGCATATCATACTATCCGAATGCATTCTGCGGACATGAGGAATTCGGCTGGTAGGGCCAGGGCTACCGGCGTTGCCGGTACGCCCTGGCGGCGCTGCTATTCCCTGTCGGGAATACGCATCGCCTATTTATGGATGCTGCGCAAGATATCGAGAAATAGCGGTTCATACGATTGAAACCAATGCGAAGGCGCGATCGCATAGTAGATGACGCTATTATCGTCCGTAAACTTTCCCGAA
>JAFZFY010000284.1 GCA_017555665.1 Pseudomonadota bacterium
AAGCGGAGCCTTTCGGCTCCGCTTTTTTACGCGCGCCCACAAGCCGCGCCTATGAATCAGTTGACAATCGTCGCGCACGAAGAAGAGCACCCCGAACCGCCGTCGCATTCCTCACCGTGTGCGTTATCCGTGATACCATCACCGCAATAAGGCCCGCGCTTCTTGCAACCCGGCATGCAACCGTTATAGCTGCCGTCATTCTTGCCATCATCGCAAACCTCACCCTCAGCAGTCTGAACCACGCCATCACCGCAGCTCGGTCCCATATACGTGCAGTTCAAACCGCAGTGACCGTATCGACCATCATTGCCGCCAGGACCATCATCGCAGATCTCTCCGCTGTAATAATCCACCTCACCGTCACCGCAGACCGATTTCTTGCACTTCGTCGTACAACCGCCCTTGCCGTTGTTCGCCCCCTTGTCGCATTCTTCACCCGCCTGAGGTGTCACGATGCCATCGCCGCATTTCGCGATGCGGCAAGTGCTCAAGCAGAACGAACCACTCGGTTTATCCGTACCGTCGCACTCTTCCGAGCCTTCTTTCTTATTATTGCCGCAAGTGCTCTTTGTCAGCTTGCAATTATTATCGCACGCCATCGAAGCGTCATACTTAGATCCGAGCTCGCTGCACCATGACGCATGCGACTGACACGCAAAGCCATTATCGCACTGTTCGCCTTCTTCAACGACACCATTACCGCAATAAGCCTGGCGTCTGCATGTGTTGGAACATCCCTTGAAGTTCGCAATCTCGCCTGCGCCTTCGTCGCATTCCTCTGCAGCTGTAAGTTTTTTATCACCGCATTTCGAAGCACAGACCGATGCACCGCTGTTGATAAAGCCAGTCAGCGTCAGCTTGAAGTTCGATCCCGTATATTCACGTTCTGCCTGGAAAACGTGCATATCATACACGCCGCCGTCATAAACTTCAAAATTCGGATCGCAGAGCTGACCATTACTACAATTCTGTGCCCTCAGTGAATTCTCACCCACAAGCTTCGAATGCATGCCACCGAGATCGACAAACAATTTATTATTGATGAATACCCACACATCATCATCGCCTGTGAAGTTAAGCGTTGATGTATCACCTAATGACTTCGGTTTATATTGGAAATAGGTATGAACTTCTGTTGTAAAGTTTCCAGCCAATGTATAGTTCGTACCATTAGCTTTAACACTTCGGGTATCATTATAGCCGATATTGTCTAATGGCGAGAAATACCCTTTGACAAACTTCTGACCACCAGCGCCTTTGGCATTTGCAGGCGGATTATCAGAATCAAACACATAGCGACCTGTCGCCAAATCTTCTCTGGTCAGCAAAAGTGAATATTGTATCTCATTATTAATATCAGAATCCGTGCGATACCATGTATCAAACGATGGCCCACACAGCACATGATCTTTTACATGATCCTTATCGATTCGAACCTTTGTAGTACCATTGCCATTATTCCAACCAGCAGCTTTGGTCGTACATTCAGACGAGCTCAAACTGCCGCAGCAGCTTGCATCCAATTTACCCGAAAACACCGGTTTTCCTTGGTAATCCAATTCATTCTTGACCATCCCAAGGCAAAGATTACGTCCAAATCCCTGGAAATCAGGATGTCCCTTGCCTGCAACCAAGTATTTTTCACCCTCAGAATACTTGCTTCGATTGAATAGCCATGCCGGCATGCCATCGACATCTTTATTGATCGTTCTGTTCGCGCAGGTTGCGTCAGCATTCTTCAGCTTCTTGATCCATGTTGAGCTCTGATAGCCACTCGCACTTGCACTTCCAGCCGTATCACGACCTCTAAAATCACGATATGTCACCGGAAGATTAATCGTTTCGGGATATGCATTCCCCTCAAACTTTGTGCAATCAAACCCTTCTTCGATCTTGCAGTTTGACGAACAGCCGTCACCCGAGATCATATTGCCATCGTCGCACTCTTCCTTCACATTGTTATTGAGCATCCACATCGTGATGCCGTCACCGCAGATCGGGCGGCACAAATCTACTTTACCATCATTATAGCATTCGAATGCTTTTTCGATCGTACATGTCGGGCTGCAGCCATCGCCGCCCTTGTTGTTGCCGTCATCGCATTCTTCGCCATTCTTATAATCGACCGTGCCATTACCACAGGAACCAAGATTACGACTCACCAGCTTGCAATCTGCCGTGCAATTGCCGTCCGTGCCATTCTTAGACCCATTATCGCACTGTTCCTTGCCGGTAATCGTGCCATTACCACAGCTGTTGGCAGTACATTTGGACTTCCCACCCATGCTATTTTTCGAACATGTCGCGCTGAACTCGATACGGCATCGAGACGAGCAACCGTCACCATCCTTATTATCGCCGTCATCGCATTCTTCGCCATAAGCACGGATTCCGTCACCGCAGGCCGCCGCCACACAAGGCTGTCCCGGTGTCGGGCAGACATAACCAGCCTCAATAACGCCCTTCGACGAACATCCGTCGCCATTCGACGTATTGCCGTCATCACACTGCTCATAACCGTCGCTGTCGATATGCCCATCGCCATACTTGATTTGAACGCATTCCGTGTTCACACAATCCTTCGTGCATTTCCTCGCGCTGTTGCGGCACTTATAGCCTTCCTTAGTCTTGCACTTGTTGGTACATCCCGGATTGCTCGTGTCATCGCATTCCTCGGTCACATCAAGGATGCCGTTATTGCACTCCGCCACATACGGCTTGGGCGGCTCCACGATCGGATCATCCGCATCTTTTTCGCACAGGCCGCTACGCGCATCGCAGTGATAACCTTCCATCTTGCGGCAGTCACTCGTACATCCCGTATTCACGATCTCACGCCCGCTGATATCCAGCAGAACAGGCTCGCATTCCTCGACGACCGTCTGCACGCCATTGACATAAGCCGATCGCGTGAACACCTTGTCGCCGCAATAATTGCCGCGCGTGCAGTCGTCCATACACGAATCCTTCCCATACGCATACTGACGGTTCGACTGGTTATTCTTGCCATTATCGCATTCTTCGTTAAACGCCTCCTGCTTGATGCCATCACCGCAATACGGCGCATACTGGCAATTCTTGCCGCACTCCAAAGGATCGCCTTTCTTATCGCTATAAACGATCTCATTCCCATCAGGCTCGCAGGCCTCGCCTTCTTCGATCAGGCCATTGCCGCATCCTTTCGGGAAGCACATATCGCCCTGACAGATATAGCCCGGCTCGACCTTGCAGTCTGCCGAACAGCCATCGCCGCCCTGCGGCGTATTCGTCAGATCAAGGTCAAAATCGCATTCCTCGTGCAAAATCGCGTCCACGTTCTGATCGCCGCAGCGCGCCGTGATGGGAGGCGTCACCTGGATACACTTGCCGCCGGCAGGCGGACACTCCCAGCCCTCTTCAATACGGCAGTTCGCCGTACAACCTTCATCATGGAACGGATTGTTATCGTCGCACTGTTCGCCTTCCTCAACGATGCCATTCTTGCATTTCGCAACAGGCGTCACCGGGCCTGGCTCTGGTGTCGTCACAAACTGGCACGGATAACCAGGAATCGGGCAGCGATAGTTCGCTTCCACGCTTGTACACGTTCCCGAACAGCCGTCACCGCTGTTCGTATTTCCATCATCACAGGCTTCATTCTCGTCGAGCAGTCCGTTGCCGCAGGTCGTCTGATACGGGTCACTCGGCGATGTAATCGTCCCACCATCATCAGTACACCCATACGCGCCGCAAAGTCCTAAAAGACATACTGCCCATAAATATCGTCGATTCATCACGCCTCCCAGCTTTTCACTGTTATGATTAAGATCAGCTTGTTTCGAGCCGTCTCATCCTAGGATAAGACATACTATTTCCAGTATAGCACTTTTTTTGTTTAAATGAGACATGAAATCGAAAAATATCTGCCAGTTTTTCACCCCAATCATCCTCATAAATATTCTTTGAACTCGCCTATGCCGCTTCGCGACATACGGCTCGTCGGCGCGTCTATCCGCTTCGCGAATACGCCGCGCCACTCCCATGCATTCCCCACGGCACAATATTCACCAAGTAAATCACAACGCGCTATATTCGCATTCGCTAAACAAAATCCAATTTAAAAGGCTGTGTTCTACAAGCGTGGATATCATGCCTTGGATAACATAAAATGGGTGAGCGCAAGCGAACTCAAATCCCTCTCCCTTCGGAGAGGGTGCCGCGAAGCGGCGGGTGAGGCATGAAAAGCCATATCTACTATCAAAAAATCAAGCAATAATTATAGATTCGTCACCCATCTTTCAATTGTCCGGCGCTCCTTGTCAAAATTCGCCCCAATCTTGATAATCTGTTTATCACCGGCATCATATTTAATAGCATATCCCTTATCATCAATCTGCTTCAAGGCTTCCTCTGCAGAACCGTCAAGCTTGAATTCAAATAAAAAGATTGTGTCCTCCGTTTCAATCAAAGCATCACTCCGCCCGGCAGCCGTGCATTCCTCCGTGCGCACACAAAACTCAGATGCAATGCGGAATATCAGATAAAATATCGTTTTATAATGCGCCTCATCCTGTCGTTCGGCATTATATGGAATCGAACTGATAAAACTGCGCATCAGGTTCATTGCACGATCAACATCGTGATCTTCCATCGCATCAGTCAGCGACATCACGAAAGATAAATTCTCGCGTTCAGGCAATTTTGTATAATAGGGAACAAGCCCTTTCAAAAAGCTCACGCGAACTTCTTCATTGGGAAAACCAAGACGATATTTGCCATTTCGCACAGTTTTTATCGTAAGGTAACCACTCTGATAGAGCACTGGAATCGGTGTCTCCGCCTTTTCCATCGGCGCATTCAGCTCCATCTCGCTGGCATTAAAATTATCCAAATCTTCCGGCCGCAACGTGTACTGCGCAATGGTCTTTGTCAAAAGCGTCGGCGTCCCCGTCGAATACCAATAATTCTTCAATTCCCGTCGTTTCAGACTGTTCATCAAACTAAACGGATTATAGATATCGGGACAATTTTTTGTAAAATGATAACCGTCATATTTATGTTTTAACTGCGCGAGCAATGCATCATTCGAAATGCCCAATTCTTCTGCCATTGCCGACACTTCAGGCATCAGTTCCGTACACAATTCATCCTTTGTAATTCCACAGATTGACGCATATCGCGGTTCCATTGTGATATCTGTCAGGTTGCTCAAAGCACTGAATATACTCAACTGACTGAATTTCGTAATACCCGTTAAAAATACAAAACGAAGATAAGCCGTCGATTCCTTCAGAACTTTATAAACCCCCTGCAACATCTTGCGCATTGGCTCAAAGGATTCCTCGCGGATCACGTCCAAAAGCGGCGCATCGTATTCATCAATCAGAACGACAACCTGCTGCCCCGTCTGCGCGTATGCGCGCCGAATCAAATAGTGCAGCCGAACCCCAGGACCATCATCATCGTTGCCAGAACGCCCATATTTTTCCTCATAAGGCATCAAGTTGGCATTTATGACAGAGGCCAGATCCACAGGATAGATATAATTTGTGATGCTCATATCGAACTTGAACACAGGATACTGCACCCAGTCCTGCTCCAATTCCGCCATCGCAAGCCCATCGAACAGCTCTCGCTTGCCCTCAAAATACGCCTGAAGCACCGACACCAGCAACGACTTGCCAAAACGCCTCGGACGCGCCAAGAAATAAGCTCGGTCGTCATGCACCATTTCATAAATCAGCCGCGTTTTGTCCACATACACCGCTTTATCATTGCGCATGTTCGCAAAATCCGATGTCGTCACCCGTATATTCCGCGCTGCCATCACACACCTCCGATGATCGGCAAATCCCCGAACCACATCGGCTCGCCTCTCCCCTACACACCATAACTCGCCTCAATTCAAATGGCGAGTTTTATTTGAGACGTTGAAGGAGGCATTGCATGATGAAAAACATATCACGCTCGCC
>JAFZFY010000285.1 GCA_017555665.1 Pseudomonadota bacterium
ATTTCTATTAGTAATCCAGATGAAGGATTGACGAGAACTTATAAAGCTATTCAAGCAATCCTTCCCTACTCTTCACCTTTGACCTCAAAAAAGATACTAAGAGCTAAAATTTCTAATTAGTCGCTTACACATTCAACAACCACTTCACATCATCTAAACCTACATTAACCTACACCAAAATCATCCTCTCCACACCATATCCACTCTCGTAGAACAGAGCCAATTATTATGAAAGATGTAATATTTAGGTGTGAGGTGTGAAAGGTTTTCTGATGATTGAACCTGTAATGATTAGTTTCTATGTGTCTAATATTTTGACGTGTGTGCATATATGAATCTTTACTCTGATCGTCTTTGAGGGCAGCAAGAATGAATGGTTTGTTCATTCTTATGGTGTGTGTATGAGATAAGTCACGTTTGTTTGTGTGGTGTTTATATACTTGCTCTTTATTTGTGTAATCGTAATA
This sequence comes from Pseudomonadota bacterium, assembly GCA_017555665.1. Taxonomy (GTDB): domain Bacteria; phylum Myxococcota_A; class Bradymonadia; order UBA4248; family UBA4248; genus UBA4248. The sequence goes on from JAFZFY010000285.1 coordinate 468, forward strand.
AATATATTGTAATAGCATACAGTTCTCCATGTGTTACCGTCTTGGTGTGGTGTATTGGTGTCTCACCGTCTTGGTGTGGTGTGTTGGTGTGATAACTTCTTCGCAGCACACTTGTTATACGTCTAACGTGCAAGTGTCATGGTGTGCTGTGTGATATCACATCAGACGGTAATTTCTGGTGTGTGCTGTGCGTGACAACGATACACAGGAACCACACACTGTCTCCAGATGGAGATTTTACCGTCTGTATTGTTTTACCGTCTGTCTTTCCGTCTTGGTGTTTTGGTGTTTTGGTGTCTTGGTGTGGTGTTTTGGTGTCTTTCCGTCTTGGTGTCTCTGTCTTGATGTCTCGGTGTCTCTGTCTTGATGTCTTTCTATATTTCCGTCTGGTGTCTTTCTATATTTCGAATATATATAGCAATATCATGACAGAAAATGGCTGAAAGCTCAAACACTCCTATTCAGATGACTCTAAATAGAAATGCTATATCCCATCTAATAGAGCAATAGATTATAAAAATCTATAAATTTTTCACAAAAAATGCGCCCTGATAACCCATAGGGGCTTGGAAAGGCATCAGAAGCATTGGGGGGGACTTATGGCAAGCAATAGAAACTAGGCAGCAGTGCGCTGCATAAGGACCATATCAATCCTTATTTGCCTGCCCCTCTGGCATGGAGATATCCATAACCTGTGCGGGTCGGGCAGGCAGATTTGTGGCGATAACTCGAAAAATGCGTCTGTCCCCTGGCAGCTAACCCAACCGAGGACTACAAACATCCATGCCCTAAGGCTATTTATGTCTTTCGAGAAAAATACGAAGGGCGACTGATGCCAATTTAGGCTAAATGCTTTATGTGGGCTGCTGGGCCTGACATTTTGCGCAGATACCGAGGATGAGCATCTGCTTGTGCGTGACCTGGAAATCCTGCGGCACATCAAAATGCGGCATTTTCTGATCTGAAAGGCAGCGCATCTGACCGCAGATCTCGCAAAGCAGATGCGGATGACCGCCCGGGCACGCACCGGCAGTCTCATCGTGTGCGCAAAAACGCCAGATGCCATCTGTGCCCTGTACCTGATGGACAAGGCCGGCATCTTTGAGCAGCGCGAGTATGCGATAGACGGTCACGCGGTCAAGCTTGTACGCCGAAAGGCGGTTGAGCAGATCCAGATGCGAGAGCGGCATGGCGTCTTCGAGCATTCTGGCCAAAACACAGATGCGGTGTTTTGTGGGTCTGAGTCCGGCATCCCGGAGGCGTTTTTCAGCGATCGAATCCATGGGCGAGGTCCTCAGGCAGGGGTAAACATGCGCGGCGCGTATTGTCGTTGACAATAGCGCCGCGAGCCGCGCGTGCCGCAGGCAGCGCGGCGGCTGTCCGCGTAGTGGCCGAAGGCCGCAAGCGGCAGCACCAAGGTCAGAGTTCGTTAAGCGATTTGGAAAATGCGTTCATGAGGCACGGCCATCTGAGGCCTGAGCTTGGCGACAGGTCGTAAGGGATGACGCTGAAGCTGTTCGCGAACCGCACGCGTTTCCATTGTGCCCGTGATACGAGCGTGACGAAGCGGCGAATGTCGCGCCGAATCTCATCGTCGCTGTGATAATACTGACCGAGATGTGATTTCGCGAGTGAGAAAAGTTTTGTCGGCGCGTACTTTCGGACGATGAACCAGTCGATGTAAGCATCGAGAACGGGATAGGGCATGAGATCGGCTTCGTCGGTCTGATTCGTTTCGAGCGGCCGGAGCTCGGCGGAAGGGGGCTGCGCAAAGACGAAGTCAAGCGCCGGGATATTGTGGAAATTGCGCGCCCATTCGAGCCAGGCAGAGACGAGTGTTTTGGGGATGTCGCCGATGGGATCAAGGCTGCCGCAGGTATCGCCGTCCATGGTCGCGTAGCCGACGGCGGCTTCCGAGAGATTTCCGGTGTTGAGGAGCAGCGCGTTGGAGGCGTTTGCGAGCGTCCAGATGACGGTAGAGCGCGTGCGCGCCTGGATGTTCTGGAGCGCGAGGTCGTCGGTTTCCCAAGTGAGTTTGCGGCCTATCGAGGCTTCGATGGTCGATACGGCGGAGGCTGCGATGGATTCGATCGGAATGACCGGGCAGTCGAAACCGTAATGCTCTGCAAGGGCGAGTGCGGCTTTTTGCGTGCCTGACGAGGACGATGCGCTGCTGGGAAGATAGGCGCATTTGAGGAGCGCGTGCATGCGCGCACGGCGCTGTTCGGGCGTTTCATCGGCATACTTGAGGTCGATGAGTCGCCCGACGAGCACGGCGACCATGGCTGAATCGCGACCGCCTGAGAGCGCAAGGCAGAGCGTCGAGATGTGTGCGCGTGTCATGTAATCGTTGAGCGCAAGGCAGAGCGCGAGTTCGAGCTCGGCAAAGATGTAATCGTCTTCGGATTTCGGGCATGTGCCCGCATACGTGAACAGCGCGAGTGTCGGGTCAAAGCACTGGGGCGGCTGCGTGTCGGATGTCGTCAGGATATACTCTTCGAACGCGAAACGCGGCGCGAGCGAAAGGATCTGGCCATTTTCGAGGATATAGCCGCCGCCGTCATAGATGTGCGTGCCGTCATGACAGCCGAGCAGATTCGATCGCACGATCGTGAGCGATTTCGTTTCGGAAAGGGCGCGTCTGGCTGCCAGATCGTCGCGAAAGGCGTTTATGGCAAAGGGACGGCTGTTCAGCTCAATGCAGATCGTGCCAGGCTCCAGCCTGTTAAAGCACGTGATGTCGCCGAGGCAGATCTCGATCTTGGGGAATCCGGGAATCTCGCTATGCCACGGCCCGAATGTTGCGCCGTAATGCTGCTCGAATGGTTTTCGGTTATCCCAGCGCGCAAAATAGCGGTCTTCGTCTGTCGGGGCATCGAGATATCGCTTGGGGACGAGGGCGATGAGCAGGCCGTCATGAAACACGGCGGCAACGTTATAGAGCTTGTCTTCGTGCATGATCGGTGCGCCGCAGACGAGCGTGATCCCTGTCGTCATTGGGGCGATTTCGGATAGGCATTGTTCGGCATATTGCGCTGTTTGCGGGCGCAGATAGAGGTCGCCCGCATCCGGCGTGCCAATCGCGAGTTCGGGAAGCACGAGGATGTCTGCGGTTTCATTCTTTGCCGAGTCAATCACGCGGCGGACGAGCGAGACTTGGCCGGACCAGTCATTGATGGTTGGATTGAGTGATGCGATTGCGATTTTCATGACTTTTATGGATCTTTAAGAAAGAGAATTCAGAAGGTTTGACAAGGTTTGAAGCGAAAGATCTTCGGGGGATTCGGCACAGAGCGCGAGGATTTGTGCGCGGGCTGGATCGAGATTCTCTCTGGCGCGAAGCGCGAACTGAAATTCATCGAGTGCATTTCTGAACGGCGTGTCGTGATGACCTGCGAAATCAAGTCCGGCAAGCGCTTCGGCACAGCGTTTGAGCAGCCATTCGCTCGACGGTTCGCCTTCGAGCGTGTCCCGTGACCTGAGTGGCAAATAAAGGTGAAGCATCGCAACGACGGCCATAGGGAGCATCTGCGTGAGGTCGAGTGCTGTCCGCATCGCGATCCGCATTTCTTCAATACGGTCTGCATCGCGAAGCGTGCGCGCATAACGCCTGAAAAAACGTGAAAAAGACTCACGAAACGCGCGTTTGAGCTTGATAAAATCGCCGTGTTCAAGCGTCTCTTCGAGGTGATGAAGCGTATGAAGGAACCATTCGGCAATTCCAAGCGCTTTGTCGGATGATCCGGCATCGATCAGAAATTGCATCTGCGCCGATGTGATCGCGAGCAGATCCGCAATCGCTGTGGGGGTCGTTTCGAGGGCTTCGCAAGCCTGCTTTCGGTGAGGCGCGAGATACCTTGCGGCTTCATCAGGCGTGGATTGGGCTGCGATCTTTTCAGCTTCCGAGAGAATATCGTCGATCATCATCGATCCCGGGTATGGTTACCAAAATGC
>JAFZFY010000286.1 GCA_017555665.1 Pseudomonadota bacterium
CATCTTTAACCGCACGGTGACGATGAGCGACGACTGGGCGAAGATCCAGAAGAAGAATGGTTAAGCATTAGAGACGTCACGACACGTCTCTACATGTGGTGGGCCGTCCTTTGCGCCGTTGGCGCATACGGCCGGCGTAAGGCCGCTATCCCAGACGGGATACGCGGCCTTTTTTATTGCGAGACATTCCACGACACGAGAGACGTTCCACGGAACGAGAGACGTTTGGTGGGGCGTTCCACGAGAGACGTGTCACGACATGTCTCTACGTTGGTGGGGCGTCCTTTGCGCCGTTGGCGCATACGTCCCGGCGCTTCGTATCGCCTCCCCGAAGGGGAGGGCGTGGGTTCGCTGATGCGAAGCCGAACTTTTAATCGGTGTGTGGGGCGTAACCTGTGCGTGGTCCAAAAAAAAAATGAATAACGCACGGGGTCTCGCGTTTGTGCCGCGTTTTTTTGTGCGAGATATAAAACTCGCTAGGGGTAATTTTTTGATCTCTCAACAGGACATATTGGATGCGAAAATCATCACTTATTCTCGGATGTGCGCTCGCGGCAGGGCTCTCCTGTGCGGCTTTGGGAACAGCTCAGGCGCAGGAATTTGATTACAAAGGGTCTGTTTTTACGGATTTGCACATGACGGTTCCTGGGCATGATATGCCTGAAGATGTTGATCCAGTTCGCTTTGACCGACTCGACAACACATTCCGCTTTACGGGCGGTTTTCACTGGGAAAATGTGGATGTTGTGGCTGATGCGTCTCTGACCTTTTCGGGGAAAAGCGATGTTTACAGGCTGGATACACTGCGCCGCAGGGATAAGGTTGATCCGTTTTCGATCGAAAGCGAGGCGCTCTATATCCAGATTTCGGATTTTATCTTTGACGGCCTTGATCTTCGCCTTGGTCGCCAGATTATCGACTGGGGTGCGGCAGACCGCTTTAACCCGACGAGTGTGATCAACAGCCTCGATCTTGAGGATTATCAGGATTTTGGTCGTCGCGTTGCTAATGAGATGATCAACCTGACGTATTCGCCGGGCTGGGAAGTCTGGGGTGATGGGGATACGCCGACGTTCAGTGACTTCAAGATCCAGCTCGTCTGGGTGCCGCGTTTCCGTTCCGGCTTGGTGCCTGAATCATCCGAATATGTCTTTGGCGGTCCGGATCAGTTCCGCAGATTTGCGAAGTCGCCGGTGCTCAATAACCTCGTTGATTTGCAAGAACTCTATGTCAAATATCACGGCTCGATTCTTTATGATGTCAAAGTCGGTGAACCGGATGACGGCATTGAGAATTCCCAGGTGGGCATGAGGGTTGGCTTCTCGCTGTTGGGCGTTGACCTCAACTTCTATGGCTATTATGGGTTCGATCACAACATGCAGCCGCGCACGGTCAAAGTCAACGCTGTTTCGACAGATCCTCAGGTTTCGGATGCAATCGATGCGAACATCCACCTCGTGGCGGGCGATGACGAGCAGCGCAAAGGCTTGATGGATTTGATGCGTTCCTTCGGGTATGATGGCATCTCGACGCTGACGGCATACACGGATGTTACCGTGGAATATCCGCATGTCTGGGTGGCTGGCGCAGACTTCGCGACGACCGTCAAATGGTTGGGCGGCATTGGTCTCTGGGGCGAGCTCGCGTTCACGATGCACGATGCTGTGACGATTGATATGGATATCAATGGCACGCCGGTTAAAGATGATCAGGTCGAAGAGGGCTTCTTCGTCAAGGCTGTCGTCGGTATCGATAATACCTTCACGAACTGGTTCTACATGAACATGCAGTACATCTACGGTTTCGTGGATGAGTTTGGTGCCAACGACCTTCAGCATTACCTGATGATTAACGCCGACTTCAAGGCATTCAATGAACAGATGCTCTTCCGTCTTTCGGTCGTTTGGTGCATAAGTGAGCCGAGTGCGATGATCGTTCCGAACTTCTCTTTCCGCTTCTGGAAGGGTACTGAAATCGCGGTCGGCGGCGTGTTTCATGCGGGTGACGGAGACAATGCTTTCGGAAATCGTACAACGGGGCCGAATTATTTGTTCTTGCAGGCTCGTTATTCCTTCTGAGTTGGGATAGACTGGCGTAAGCCAGTCTTTGTTTGAGGGAGAAGGCCTATGGTAGATAAGATCGTGAGTGTGAGCTTCAGGTTGATGGGGCAGGATGAGATTTACAGTTTTCTGGATGATGTCGCCCAGCAGATTACAGGAACATTTGCAGAAGAGCCTGAATTCGCCAAAGAATTTATGCAGATGCAGAGCGCCTATGAAGAGGCGCTTCATATGGACGACACTGTGTTTTCTGTAACAGATCTGGCGGCCGCAGATCGCGAGGCTGATAGTGCCTGGACCGGATTGAATATGTATCTCAAGGCGATGCGCATGCATCCCAAGGCGGATGTGCGCGATGCCGCAGAGCAGATCTGGGGCGTGTTTAACAGGCACGAGAATCCGACATCACTGCCGTATGCGACAGAATATGGCATCATGGAGCGATTGCTCGATGACCTGCATACGCTGCCTGAGGATGTGTTGAACAAGGCCAATGCTTCGGTCTGGATCAAGGAACTCGATGAGAAATGCTCGCTGTTTATTCAGATGTATGCATTGCGCATCAAGGAGAAGGCAGGCAAGGTCAGCGGAGCCGCAAAGACGGCTCGCTTGGCGGCGATTGATGCCTATCGCCGCATGGTGACCATGATCGAAGCGTTACTGCTCGTTTCGCCAACAGAAGAAGTCGAACGGCTTGCCACACATCTCAACGAATTGATTGCCAACAGGCAGATCGTTTTCCAAAAAGGCCGTCAGGCTTGTGGTGGCAGCAAGTCGTAGCACGCACCTTGAAAGAGTCCGAGCGTGAGAAGTGCATTGTGTGTCCCTTGGGGATAGCGTAGTTTAAGAGCCGCACCAGCCGGTGCGACTCTTGTAAAATTGCTTAATGGCGATTAGTCTGATTAGTTAGAATAATCATACCAAAGGGCTGGACGGACGCCGGGAGTGCCGTTACATACAGGGAAACCGCCTTTGTTATTATAATAATCGCCATCTTTTGCATTGATAAACATGGCTTTGTCTTCACTATCGCCTGGCGTGCGCAGCCACCAACTGTTAAATTCGTTGCAATATGAGCAATAGATATGACATGGACAATATCCTGAGGTGTCTTTTTCCCCAGTATTCTTTGCATAGGCCGTGATTGTGCACTTTCTGGCTGCATTGTTTTTATAGTACTTTTCAACCTCATTATAGCTCAAGATGAAAATTCTGTCTGTCGTTTTATCACCACCGGATGTGCCATGTGTGGGATTATTTGCATTTTCAAGCTCAACGCTCAAAATGTGTTTTTGTTCATCCGATGTAAAGGCTGTAGATAAAAAACTATTTTTTGTATAATCATTATGAGCTCTGTTTTCATTTGCGCCATAACCATTCAGCCATGAACGAATATCACAATCTTTCCATGTTACGTCTTTTTTACTTTCCCCAGCGCCAATGTAATATCTTTTTTCGAGAACCTTGTCTGATATTAGCAAAACACGACATTGGGTTGTATCAACATCCATGACTTTCCATGTAATGGCCTCTTTGGAGGTGTTGTTGGACTGATAATAACTTCCAAATGTTATTGTGTTGCCAAGCCCCAAATTTGAGGGTGCCTGTTTATTGCAACGGCAAATACCATTGTTATTCACAAAACCATCGGCGCATTTACATCCATTGCCAGACTGCGTCCAATGATTTTCTGTGTCACAGATACATGTCTTTGTCTTTTCATCGAATATCTGTCCAACACCACAGGTTATTGCAACACATGCATCGCCTTGCTTATTCTTTTCAAATCCTTTTTCGCAGTCACAATTGCCTCTTGTGCCTTCCCAGTGGTTATCCTTATCGCAAATACATGTATTGCCCGCTTCGTAATAGATTTCGCCTGTTGCGCATGTGAATGATATGCACTCCGTCTTTGTATTGTTTAATTCATATTTATTTTCACATACGCAGTTGTTTGTCTCGCCAGTCCAATGGCGATCATGATCACATATACATTCATTCTTGTCTATATCCAATTTTTCTCTCTCTTTATTGCATTCAATGGGGGTGCATGTATTGTCGTTAATGAGCGTGTACCCCGGTGCGCAATCACAATTACCGTCTTTTTCAACCCAATGGCGCTCGGAATCACATACACAGACATTATTTACGACGATTTCTCTGTTTGATTTGCACTGTATGGATTTGCACGCATTATGTGCTTCATCAAATTCATAATTATTCATGCAGCCGCATTGGTTATTTTCTTTCAATTCCCAGAAGTTTGCCGTATCGCAGACACAGTTTTGTTTTTGGGAATCGAAAATTTCTCCCACACCACATTGAATTGCATCGCATGCATTTTCTGTTTGCTTATAGCCGGACATGCACTTGCAGCCTTTGGCATTGTCACTTTCCCAGTGGTTGGCTGTATCACAAATGCATTCTTTTTGTGCCAGATCATATTTTTCTCCGGTATTGCAGAGAATTTCTTCACATGCGGAATTTTCGGCGTTCAATTGATATCCATTGGCACAACTGCATCCGCCAGGTATTCCGTCCCAGTGGTTGTCTGTGTCACAGAGGCACTTATTGGAGGTTTCATCGAGCGTTTCTCCAATGCCGCATTTCTCAATACATGCA